>PBLS01000085.1 GCA_002721825.1 Magnetovibrio sp. | reverse complement strand
TGCATATTAAAAATAAGATTGACTATTTAAATAAGCACGCTCCTATGTTCGTCCTGCAACGAATTGGTCAATAAAGTCAACAACATCTTCGGCAAAGAGATCGAGGAAAAAATGGTCAGCATCATCGATCACTTTAAAACTGATATGCTTGCCATCCGCTATGGGTTTTACCGCCTCGGCTAACCCCAGTGCTATCGCGTCATTACCGCCTCCAATCACAAGTACAGGAACTTTGGATGCTCCAAGGATAGAGGAGGTATTTAAACGGTTATCTGAGCGGTAATAGGAGACAAAACTCGATGCCGCAACATCGGCATTTTTACAATACAGAATCCCAGCTCCTTTCAGGATCTGATCTCCATTACCACCTTTTACGAGTGTTTCTGCTTTGGTAAGCACTTCTCCAAGAGGCGTTCCATGAGTTTGCCTAAAACGCTCACGATTAAGACCCATTGTTGGTGCAAGTAATACAGCTTTACTAACCCTAGAATCTCGTTTTAACGTAACGTAACGCGCTACCTGAGTTCCTCCACGAGAATGGCCTAAAAGAATAATTTCTCCCACATTTTTTGATTTCAACCATTCAATCCAAACAGCAATTTCTTCAAGCGCATCATCATGCTTATGACGACTTGTGAAACTAGATTCATACATCCCATGTCTATCGTTAATCCCAAGTGAAAGATTAATCGCTAGCGTATTTAGACCACGCTCATTTATTACTTCCGCAAGGTTGTTGATTGTTTCCATACCATTGTGGGTCAAAGTGCCATGCACCAAAATCACTATCCCATCACGAAGACTTTTACCTTCACTAAGCTGCAATTGAGCATTTAATGTTAATCCGGAATAATGAGTCTTTACCTCTTCAGCTCGACTAGAGGGTACAACAACGAGGAAAACTAAAAATAACCAAAAAAAATTAGGACCCCCACCTTGATACATAACTTATTCGTCCTTCGAATAATATTGCCAATCATAGCTAGAATTTAATTTAAAGATCCTTAGAACCACATCTATATCTAAAATTACCTAAACTTTGTATCCAAAATTACTTACTTTGTTACGGGTGAATAAATGGCACAAATTTAACAGGCAAAAGTTTTTCATAGTAAATGGACTGAGCGTTATCCTTATACGCAACCACCAAATTTTGCTGAGAGCTAGGCCTTCCTATTGGGATGGCCAAACGGCCACCTACTTTTAACTGTTCAACTAATGGATCAGGGACTCGGTCAGATGCTGCCGTAACAATAATTGCATCGAACGGGGCCTTTTGAGCCCAGCCGTGATAACCATTACCATGCTTTAAAGTTACATTCGAGTAACCAAAATTCCTCAGAGCACGTTCAGCCCTCAAGGCCAACTCATATACTAGTTCGATAGTGTAAACGTGACCATCGTCTAAAATTTCTGCTAATACAGCCGCCTGATAACCCGAACCGCTTCCAATCTCAAGAACCTGCTCACTCCCTTTTAATTCGAGAAGATCGGTCATTAACGCGACAATATACGGCTGTGAAATTGTCTGGCCATAACCAATGGGTTGTGGCCGGTTGGCAAATGCCACGTTTTTGTAACCCGGCATCAGGAAACGATCTCTATGCACATTAGCAATAGCCGCCATTGTAGTTTGCGAAAAACTCTCTCGCTTTGTCCACATAGAAGTTTCACGAGCGCACTCGCTAATTTCCTCAACTAGTCTTTGGATACCACGGGTCGGATTTTCATCAACCATTCTAGCAAATCTACACAGGGGTAAGCCAGTCACGCTTATCTGCGGTACGGCCTTCTACTATATCAAAATATGCTTTCTGCAGTAACCCAGTAATTTCGCCAGGCCCACCATCTCCAATGACGAATCCGTCTATATTAGTGATTGGCGTGATTTCCCAAGCCGTGCCACAGAAAAAGGCCTCGCTCGCTGAGAACAACTCACTGCGCTCTATATCGCGTTCGATAGGCTCTAACCGGAGTTCATCCCGACACAGCGTCAAAATAGTATCTCGCGTAATACTCTCAAGGATGCTAGAAGTTATCGTAGGGGTTACAACTTGCCCTCCGCGCACCATGAAAAAACACATGCCGGGCCCCTCAGCGATATGGCCCCGAGAGTTAAGCATCAAAGCTGTCGTGTAGCCGTCTACCTGCGCCTGCATTGCTGCAAATCGGGAATTATTATAGTTTGCATTAGCTTTTACTCTTGTTGGCATAGACAGATCGGCTAAGCGTTGCCAGGATGAAATCTGTACACTACACCCTTCCATTGCGATAGTCGGCCTTGGGCGCTCTACCGCCGTAATACTTATCCCAACGGGCCCCGCAGCAGCAGATTCTCCTGTACCATCCACATATATAGTAGGTCGTATATGCACTGTTTTGTTAAAACCATTCCGTTTAACCAGTTCTTTGAGGGGTAAGCCTATTTCTTCTGCGGTAAAAATACGCTCAAAACGCATTACTTGCTGCGAGTACTCCAAACGTGCCAAATGCTCTCCTAACCGAAAAATATTCATGCCATTATCCGACATATAAGCGCAAATTCCCTCGAATACACCTGCACCATATTTCACTGCCGGAGAGAACACGTGCACGCGCGCCTCTTCCCATGGTAAAAATTCACCATTAAAGTAAACTGTTAGGTTTTTAAATTTATTCAACGCTATACTCCTTCGATACATTTCTCTAGGTTAATATGATGCTGAGACATGATATTAGCATCAACTTTTCCATAGGACTTGCGCGATACGTTCCAACGGTCCATATCATTGCCAGATTCGCACCAAGCGCACGAGGTTTATTATAATGTCAAAGGAAACCTTCTCATTCCAGGCGGAAGTCAGCAAGCTTCTAGATATCGTTGCACACTCACTATACAGTCAAAAAGAGATTTTTCTTCGAGAGCTGATTTCTAATGCCTCGGATGCATGTGATAAACTCCGATATGAGGCCCTAACAAATTCAAAACTGATTGAAGACGGTAGTAATTTCGAAATTTTTGTAACTACCGATAAAAAAGCCAAAACACTGACCATTTCAGACAATGGTATTGGAATGACTCGCGATGATCTCGTCGAAACTCTTGGCACAATTGCGCGTTCTGGAACACAAGCGTTCATGGATGCGCTCACTGATAAACGTAGCGTAGATAAAAAAGGTAAGAAAAAAGAAACAGGGGGCGATGTTGACCTAATTGGACAATTCGGCGTCGGTTTTTATTCCGCCTTTATGGTCGCAGACAAGATAGAGGTAACAACGCGGCACGCCCACGAAAAGAAAGCTTGGATTTGGACCTCTGATGGTCGAGGAGAGTTTACTATTGAAGAATCGAGCCGTGCTACGCGGGGTACAGATGTTTTAGTTTACCTAAAGAAAGAGGACAAAGAGTATTTAGATCCCGCCCGTATCCGTAATATTGTAAAGACTTATTCGGACCACATAGAATTACCAGTGATCCTTAAAGGTGCAGAGAAAGACGCAGAAGACGAGACCTTAAACAAAGCATCTGCACTTTGGACACGTCAGAAAAAAGATATTGCTGATGATGACTATAAAGAATTTTATCATCACGTTTCTAATATGTTTGATGAGCCATGGTTAACTATCCATAACCGTGTGGAAGGTGTGCAAGCTTATACAAATTTGCTCTTCATACCCTCAAGCCGTCCTTTCGATCTTTTCCAACCGGAGCGCAAGAGCCAACTCAAGCTTTATGTGAAAAAGGTTTTCATCACAGAAAATTGCGATGAATTGTTGCCATCTTATTTTCGCTTCATTCGCGGCATCGTCGACTCTGAAGATCTTCCTCTCAATATTAGCCGTGAAATGCTACAACATAATCCAGCACTCGCAAAAATTAAAAAAGCTCTCACAAAACGTATTTTTGACGAGTTGAGAAAGAAGGCAGAAAAATCCCCAGACGAATATAAAAATTTTTGGGAAAATTTTGGCGCGGTTGTGAAAGAAGGGCTGTACGAAGACTTTGACAACCGTGAAAAATTACTTGGAATTGCCCGCTTTGGCTCCACAGCAGAGGATGGCTTAATAAGCCTTGCCGATTACACCGGTCGTATGAAAAAAGGCCAAGAAGCAATATATTACATTTCTGGAGAAGAATTAGAACAAATTAACCAAAGTCCGCAGTTAGAAGGTTTCAAGGCTAAGGGGATAGAGGTCCTTCTTCTAACTGATCCAGTAGATGAGTTTTGGGTTTCATCAGTTGGTCTTTACGAAGACAAGCCTCTAAAATCAGCCACCCGTGGAGGCGCCGACCTCACAAATATTGAAAGCGACAAAAAGAAAAGTGACAAAAAAGAAGGCGATAAAAAAGATAAGAAGGTCGATATTTCTCCCTTAATAGCAGCTTTCAAAATAGCTCTTGGAGATAAAGTTAAGGACGTAAGGGCTTCAGATCGGCTAACTGACAGCCCAGTCTGTCTTGTCGCCGAGGAAGGAGATATGGATATCCACCTTGAACGAATGTTGAAGCAGCACAAGCAAATATCGGAAGCAACGCCGCGCATACTGGAACTAAACCCGAATCACGCGTTAATTCGCAAACTTGGTAAAAATACAGGAGATGGGAAAAGCCCAGTTATAAGGGATGCCGCCTTGTTACTTTTTGACCAAGCACAGATCGTTGAAGGAGAACCTCTTGCAGACCCCATGGCATTTGCCCGCCGCATGGCATCCATAATGCAAAAAGGACTGTCTTAAAAAAAGGACTTAACTGTTCCAAAGCAAATTACAGGAAAGGCTAAAGGTCGCAAATTTGTTATAAAGCTATGCTGCGGTATTAAGATTACCTAGCACGAATTGCAGAATACCACCGGCCAAATAATAATCTACTTCATCCAAAGTATCTATTCGGCATAGTAGTTTGGTGTGCTGGCTTGATCCATCGCCACGATTAACGATGAGCGTTACATGCATACCAGGGCTAATACCCTCTTCAAGGTCTTTCAAATCAAAGGTTTCCGTACCATCCAACTTTAGAGTCTCGCGTGTTTCACCATTCATGAACTCTAGCGGTAAGATACCCATACCGACCAAATTGGAGCGATGAATACGCTCGAAGCTCTCTACTATTACCGCCTTGACACCAAGTAATCGCGTCCCTTTTGCAGCCCAGTCACGACTAGAACCGGTACCATATTCTGTTCCACCGAAAATTACTAATGGCACATTTTCTTCTTTATACTGCATCGCAGCTTCATAAATAGACATTGTCTGACGGGAAGGATAGTGAATTGTCCACCCTCCTTCAGTACCCGGTGCCATCTCATTTTTAATTCGAATATTGGCAAAAGTGCCGCGCATCATTACTTCGTGGTTACCACGTCTCGCTCCATAAGAGTTGAAATCGTGAGGACGCACCTGATGCTCGAGTAGGTATGTTCCTGCGGGCCCTTCTTTTTGGATCGAGCCAGCGGGGGAAATATGATCAGTGGTTATCGAAGCTCCTAAAATCGCCAGCGATCGCGCCCCTATTATATCGCAAGCCTTTCCTGTTGTTTCCACATCTCCAAAAAAAGGTGGATGCTGTATATAAGTTGAGCCAGGCGACCACTGGTACGTTTCAGACGTCGATGTCTCAATATTCTGCCAATTCTTCTCACCTTGGAGAACATTCGCGTAACGTGCCCGAAACATCTCGGGGGTCAAAACCGAATTTATGTATTCGTCGATCTCCTTATTTGTCGGCCAGATATCCTTGAGATACACATCATTACCGTCTAAATCTTGGCCTAACGGATCTTTTATCAAATCAACGTTCATGTTACCAACCAGCGCGTAAGCTACAACCAAGGGCGGCGAAGCTAAGTAGTTGGCCTTTGTCCAAGGGCTTACACGGCCTTCGAAATTGCGATTCGAAGATAAGACTGCAGCGACCACCAAGTTATTATCTTCAATGGCCTCAATTAGGTTTTCGTCAATTAAGCCAGAATTACCAATACACGAGGCGCAACCATAACCAACAAGATTAAATCCTAGCGCGTCAAGGTGCTCTTGCAATCCCCCCTCTTCAAGATAATCGCTAACGACTTGGCTGCCGGGCGCTAAAGAGGTTTTCACCCAAGGCTTCGGAAGAAGCCCTCTCGCATTAGCATTTTTTGCAATTAGCCCCGCAGCAACCAAAACTGCTGGATTCGATGTATTCGTGCAACTTGTTATAGAGGCATACATAATAGCGCCCTCTCGCAATTCAAAGGCCGCTCCTTTAACATGAACCGACTCTTGTTCCTTGCGTCCACCAGAAATTTCAGCAAACTGCGCACTGAAGGCCCCCGCCACTTCATCAATTTTAATACGATCCTGTGGCCGTTTGGGCCCTGCTATAGACGGCACGATATCCCCAAGATTCAATTCTACGGTATCGGTAAAAATAGGGTCTAGAGTATTTTGATCGCGCCACATACCCTGTGCCTTAGCATAGACCTCAACTAATCTAATACAAGCAGGTTCACGACCCGTAAATTTTAAGTAATCTATTGTCGCCTGTGTGACCGGGAAGAATCCGCAAGTCGCTCCATACTCGGGTGCCATATTAGCGATTGTAGCTTGATCGGCTAAAGTCAAATTATCGAGACCAGGGCCAAAAAATTCAACAAATTTGCCAACAACTCCTTTTTTACGGAGTATTTCAACAACCGTCAGCACCAAATCCGTCGCCGTCATACCCTCTGATAAAGCGCCCGTTAATTTAAACCCTACAACTTCTGGAACGAGCATAGAAATCGGTTGGCCCAACATTACAGCTTCAGCCTCAATGCCACCAACGCCCCAGCCCAGGACTGAAAGCCCATTGACCATGGTAGTATGGGAATCTGTTCCAACAAGCGTGTCGGGAAAAGCAATTTCACGACCTTGCTCTTTTTGGGACCACACGACCTGTGCCAAGTACTCAAGATTGACCTGATGACAAATACCAGTCCCTGGTGGCACGACGCGCATATTCTCAAACGCATTTTGTCCCCATTTCAAAAATTCGTAACGTTCTTTGTTACGTTCAAATTCCAATTTAACGTTTTTTTCAAAAGATTCATTTGACCCAGCGTGATCAACCATAAGTGAATGATCAATGACCAAATCGACTGGAGTTAAAGGATTTATTTTTTGAGGGTCTCCCCCCACATCAACCATTGCGTCACGCATAGAAGCAAGATCCACAACAGCTGGCACGCCAGTAAAATCCTGCATCAATACCCGTGCAGGACGGTAAGCTATTTCATGGCTTGACGTACCTGTATCAACCCAAGATGCCACTGCCTTAACATCTGCAGTGCTAACAGTTCGGCCATCCTCACGTCGCAATAAATTTTCCAAGAGAACCTTGAGTGAAACAGGGAGCCGAGCGATATTGCCAAGACCTGCTTCCGCTGCAGCTTCCAGACTAAAGTAATCATACTGGTTCCCACCGACAACTAACGTTCGACGAGTTTTAAGGCTGTCATGACCTATGATGGACACAATAAATCTCCTATATGACTCAACACAACTTATGCATAGACTTCGTGCGCAAATAAACTTACGGCACAACATACACCATTTCGAGCCCATAGGACCAAGCCTAAATGAGCTTCGCCCCCGCCTCGATCTTCAAATCGGTTCTAATAATCAATACAAAACCATTAACGGAATACCCAAAAATCTGATGAAATTCCAGCATAGCCTTATGAATTGACATCACTTTATTGAGGTTATGCTTGACCATACCCTTTAGCTTGAGTAGGAGATTAGTCGTCGAAAAGTGCATGTTGGGCAATAAAAACAATAATTTCTGTCATGCTCCCCACGTGAAAGTATCCTTGAAACTGAGTTCAGGGAATGGGGTTATAATTAAAAAGAGGTCGGGGAGCGAGGTTCATGTCTGGAGACAATGCCGGTATCAATTTGACGGATACGTTTCCAAAACTTCTGGCGCACAACGCATTGACGCTTTGTGACCGCGTGTCAATCCGAGAAAAAGCCTTCGGAATTTGGCAAAGCTGGACCTGGTCAGAAGTGGCTGAAGAAGTTCGCATGCTTGCATGCGGGTTAAAGTCACTCGGCATCAACGATGGTGACAAAGTCATCATATGTGGAGATAATAGGCCGAGATTATATTGGTCCATGACTGCTGTTCAAGCGATGGGATGTATCCCAGTTCCAGTGTACCAAGATTCTGTCGCTGAGGAGATGCAATATATCTACGAGCATGCAGAGGCACGCTTTTCTATCGTTGAGGATCAAGAGCAGGTTGATAAGGTACTTGAAATTAAAGAAAAGCTACCTGCACTTGAGCACGTGGTTTACGATGACCCCAGAGGTCTCAGGAATTACAACCAACCCTTTCTGCATAGTTTTCAAGACGTCCAAGAATTGGGCCGCAAGCATAATTCCGAGAACCCGGGCTTATACGACGATAGTGTTGCCTCTAAATCAGGAGATGACACTTGCATTATGCTATACACCTCCGGTACCACTGGTAGACCGAAGGGCGTAATGCTTAGTCATAACAGTATAATTATTACAGCCCGAAATGCCTCAAATATGGATGGTCTCACTGACGAGGATAGTATACTTGCCTATCTACCAATGGCTTGGGTAGGGGACAATCTCTTTTCAGTTGGACAGGCTTACACAACGGGCATTTGTATTAATTGTCCTGAAAGCTCTGAGACTGTGCTTGAAGATCTTCGCGAAGTTGGTCCATCTTATTTTTTTGCACCCCCACGGATTTTCGAAAACATCCTCACAACTGCTACCATTCGTATCGAAGATTCTGCAAAATTTAAACAGCGGATGTTCCACTATTTCATGGGAGTGGCAAAACGCGTCGGCATCGATATTCTTGATGGGAACCGCGTTGCTTTCATAGACCGCCTTCTTTATTCGCTCGGAGACCTCCTAGTATACGGTCCACTGAAAAACGTATTGGGCTTATCGAACATTAAGCTCGCCTACACGGGCGGAGTAGCAATCGGGCCAGATATTTTTGTGTTCTACCGGTCTCTTGGTTTGAACCTTAAGCAACTGTATGGCTCTACAGAAGCTTGCGTTTTTATAAGTATGCAACGTAATGGCGAGGTACGACCAGACACTTCGGGAAAGGCAGCTCCAGACGTGGATATAAAAATCGCCGATAACGGGGAAGTAATGTTCCGTGGTCCTGGGACCTTTCAAGGCTATTTTAAAAATGAAGAAGCCACCCGAGAGACTAAAACAGATGATGGTTGGGTGCTTACTGGCGATGCTGGGTTTTTGGATGATGACAACGATTTACATATCATTGACCGCGCCAAAGATGTCGGAAAATTGACGAATAATGACATGTTTGCGCCCAACTTTATCGAAAATAAATTAAAGTTTTTCCCACAAATTCGCGAGGCCGTAACTTTTGGAGATGGGCGGGATTATGTCGCTTCTTTCATTAACATTGATCTAGAATCTGTGGCCAACTGGGCAGAGCGAAAAAATTTAGCCTACTCAGGTTATACTGATTTAGCAGGGCAGGAATCGGTCGCAGAATTAATTAAAGATTGCGTTGAAAAGGTAAATGCGGACCTAGCAGTAGATGAAAATTTAAGGTCTTCACAAATAAAGCGATTTCTTATCCTCCACAAAGAGCTTGATGCGGATGATGGTGAACTAACCCGGACGAGGAAAGTACGTCGAAACGTGATTACGGAACGTTATAGTGAATTAATTAATGCCTTATACTCTGATGCCTCCCACTGCGAAATTGAAGCGCAAGTGACTTTTGAAGATGGTCGGAGTGGAACAATTCGCGCAGATCTTCAAATTCGTGACGCTAAAGTTATTGGCTCAAACCAATCAGTAGCCGCGGAATAATATACGGAAACGAGATTGATGACCCAGGAACGCCAATTTGGCAATACAATTTTAAATGTCGAAAACGTCAGTCTTTCCTTTGGCGGCGTGAAAGCATTAGATAGTGTTAGTTTTGATGTCCTTGAAGGCGAAGTACGGGCCATTATTGGTCCAAATGGGGCAGGAAAAAGTTCCATGCTTAATTGCATAAATGGTTTTTATAAACCAACCGAATGCACTATAGCATTCAAGGGCGAATCACACCATCAAATGGAAACACATCAAGCCGCAAGTATGGGAATTGCGCGTACATTCCAGAACATTGCACTCTTTAAGGGAATGACAACCCTTGATAATGTTATGACGGGTCGCAATTTAAAAATGAAGAAAAATTTTTTATGGCAGAGTCTATATTTTGGCCCAGCCGTAAAAGAGGAGTTAGAACACCGAGAAGCGGCAGAACGGGTTATAGATTTTTTAGAGATCGAATCAATTCGAAAAACCGTTGTCGGTCGTCTTCCTTATGGTCTCCAAAAGCGTGTTGAATTAGCGAGAGCTTTGGCTGCTGAGCCAGAAATGCTTTTACTAGATGAACCCATGGCAGGGATGAACCACGAAGAAAAAGAAGATATGTGCCGATATATTCTCGATGTAAATGAGCAATTTAGTACTACGATCGTTCTTATTGAACACGATATGAGTGTTGTTATGGACATTTCCGATCGCGTAGTGGTTCTTGATTATGGTGAAAAAATTGCAGATGGCACACCCGACGAAGTTCGGGCTAATCAACGCGTTGTCGATGCATATCTTGGTGTGAAACACGATTAACGGGAGCGAATAAAGATGGAAGTTCTCAACACATTTTTCGTGGCCCCGTTCCTAGATATGGGGTCAGACCTAATCTTTCTAACGGAAGTGATCATAGGCGGTATGATGGCAGGGATCATGTACTCCCTCGTAGCGCTAGGGTTTGTACTAATTTACAAGGCTTCCGGGGTATTCAACTATGCCCAAGGAGCGATGGTTTTATTTGCAGCCTTGACATTAGTAGGTTTGATGGAACGCCACGTACCCTTGGTCCTAGCAATTATTTTAACTATGGGCGTAATGATCGGCCTAGCTTTTTTAATTGAACGTTACATGCTCAGAAAGCTTGTTAATCAAGCACAAATCATTCTTTTCATGGCGGCCATCGGTCTAAATTTTGTTTTTGAAGGTGCCGGGCAAATTGCATGGGGCTCTAACGTAAAAAAACTCGATGTTGGCATTCCCGATAAATCATTCGAATTTGGGGGAATACTTCTCAATTCATTTGATCTTTTTGCTGCTTGCACAGCGGCAATATTGGTCGCCATTCTCGCCTTATTTTTTCAAAAAACACCAACTGGGCGGGCGTTACGGGCTGTCGCGGACGACCACCAAGCAGCCCTTGCCGTTGGCATTCCTCTGAACACCATTTGGGTCATCGTTTGGTCCGTCGCTGGTTTCGTCGCTTTGGTGGCAGGCATCATGTGGGGTGGCAAAGCAGGCGTCCAGTTTTCTCTCGTCCTAATAGCATTAAAGGCTCTACCTGTACTTATATTAGGGGGCTTTGAGTCCGTGCCTGGAGCAATTATCGGTGGATTGCTGATTGGCATCTTTGAGAAAATCTCCGAAGTTTACTGGGGCCCCGCCTTCGGGGGTGCAATCGAAGGGTGGTTTGCCTATATGGCTGCTTTAATTTTCCTCATGTTTCGCCCGCAGGGACTGTTTGGCGAGAAAATCATCGAGAGGGTGTAGATAAATGTTTTACCGCGAAGCAGGACAATTCAAGTCCTCTTACCAAGCTGACCAAGCTATCTTCCCCATTATCCAAGACCGTTGGTTTATGGCAATTGTATTCGTAGTGGCTTATCTCGTTATTCCTTTAATCGCGGATGAATATTGGTTTCAAGCGGTACTCATTCCCTTCTACGTTTTCGCAATCGCGGCAATCGGCCTTAACATTTTAACGGGTTATTGCGGTCAGGTCAGTCTAGGATCCGGTGCCTTCATGGCCGTTGGGGCTTATGCCACCTTTAAACTCGTAACAGGTTTCCCCGAGCTTAATATTATTATTGCATTCCTATTATCGGGATTGTTCGCCGCTGCAGTTGGGATGATTTTTGGGTTGCCTAGCCTAAGGATTAAAGGGTTTTACCTCGCGGTTGCGACCCTGGCTGCTCAGTTTTTTATTCTGTGGGTCTTTAACAAAGTAGCGTGGTTTTTCAACTATAACCCTTCGGGCTTTATAACGGCGCCACCTCGGGAGGTGTTTGGGTTCTTGGTTTCTGGGCCAGAAGCCGCTCCCGTGACACGCTATTATGTATCCTTGATTTTCTTAACCATCTTTGCTTTCGCTGCCAAAAATATGGCACGTGGCCACCTTGGGCGTGCCTGGATGGCAATAAGGGACATGGATGTCGCTGCAGAGATTATCGGTATTCGACCGCTTCATACTAAACTTTTAGCTTTTGGGATAAGCTCCTTTTTCTGTGGTGTTGCAGGTGCCCTATATATTTTTGTTTGGCTTGGAAGCGCAGAAACGGAAGCGTTCGACCTACTTAATGTTTCCTTTCCCGTACTATTTATGATTATCATTGGTGGTCTTGGTAGCGTATTGGGTTCAATTTTAGGCGCAGGTTTTATAACCATACTTCCTATTTTTCTTACAAATGCTCCACCAATGGTCGGAATTGCCATAAGCGCTGATTTCGCGAAGCACTTAGAGGAAATTATCTTTGGTGTCATGATCATTTTCTTCCTTATCGTAGAGCCGGCAGGTTTTAATAGGCTCTGGCAAATTGCTAAGGAAAAAATTAGGAAGTGGCCCTTCCCATATTGATAAAAAGAGGAATAATAAAAAGTAACCAATGAACATAACGGTGTTTTCGAGCCAAATTAGGGAAATTGCCGGTTACATGCTAAGATTTTGGTTCGGATCTAAAGACCGGCAACAAGTTGTAAATGACTAGGGAGTTACAAATGAAAACGAAAAGTCTACTTCTGGTTGCTGCTGGCATTGCCATCGGCGCCACTGGGGCTTTAGAAAGCAAAAAGGCCTATTCGGCTGAGCTTTTCTTTCCCCATACTGTATATCGCACGGGCGCATACGCACCTAGCGGCATCCCAAGTGCAAACGGTTTTCGCGATTACTACGCGCTCTTAAATAAGCGTGATGGCGGAATCGAAGGTCACAAAGTCGTTAGTGAAGAATGTGAGTTTAAGTACAATACTAAAATTGGTGTGGAGTGCTACGAAAAGCTTAAGGGTAAGCATGGCGGCGCCATGTTGGTTAATCCCTATTCTACTGGCCTTACGTACCAGCTCATCCCCAAAGCGCCCGTAAATAAAATTCCAATATTATCAATGGGTTATGGGCGAACTGCCGCTGCAGACGGACGTGTTTTTCCTTGGGTATTTAATTTCCCAGCAACTTACTGGAGCCAAGCGTCGGCTGTTATTAATTACATCGGTGCCCAAGAGGGCGGACTTGGTAATCTGAAGGGCAAGCATATTGCTCACGTCTATCATAACTCTGCCTACGGGAAAGAAGCTAACCCCACTCTAGATGCTTTATCTGCTAAGTTGGGTTTCAAGCTGACCAAGCTCGCTGTTGACCATCCTGGACAAGAACAGAAAGCTACGTGGTTACAGATTCGTCGCAAGAAGCCAGACTGGGTTTTCATGTCTGGTTGGGGCGTTATGAACCAAGTCGCTATTAAAGAGGCCGCAAGCATTGGCTTCCCAATGACTAAGTTCATTGGAAATTGGTGGTCGGCATCCGATGCGGACGTTATTCCCGCTGGCGATAATGCTATTGGTTATAAAGGAACCAACATGCATCCTGCCGGAACCAAGCCTAAAGTGATTCAAGACATTATTAAGCACATTTATGGCGGAGACATGGCCAAAGCCAAGGCAAATAACGTCGGAGAAGTTCTGTATAACCGTGCTGTCTTAGGCGCTTTTTACGCAACAGAGGTTGTTCGTGATGCTGTTAAATTAGCTGGTGGTAAAAGGCCAAGTGGCGATCAGGTCCGCGAAGCATTTGAAAACCTCAATATGTCTGAAGCACGTCTAGTAAAGTCGGGGATGAAAGGATATGCGCCTTCATTCAAAGTTTCTTGCAGAAACCATGAAGGTAATGCACCTGGCGTCCTCATCCAGCAATGGAGTGGCTCGAAGTGGACTACGGATGGAAAATTCTATCCTGCGATGAATGATGTTGTGCGTCCAATGGTTGAAAAAGCTGCAGCGGCTTATGCTAAAGAGAATAAAATTAAACCGCGTGATTGTTAGAGGCTCAATTAATCATGCAGCAAATGGCTGAAAATACAGATGTGGGGGCGGCTTCTTCCGCCCCCCTTCTAAACATCAATAACGTCGAGGTTATCTACGATCACGTGATCTTAGTTTTAAAAGGCGTATCTTTAGAGTTACACAAGGGTGGAATCGTTGCCCTTCTAGGTGCAAATGGGGCTGGAAAGACAACCACCTTAAAAGCTATTTCTAATCTTTTAAGGGCAGAGCGTGGTGAAGTAACCAAAGGTTCTATTGAAGCCATGGGTGAACGTGTCGACAATATGACGCCAAACGAACTTGTAAAACGCGGGATAATTCAGGTTATGGAAGGCCGTCATTGCTTTGAGCACTTGACTGTTGAAGAGAATCTTTTAACCGGCGCATACACCAGACGCGACGGTCGCGCAGCTGTTGCCGAATCTCTCGAGAAAGTTTATCACTACTTCCCAAGGCTTAAGGAGCGCCGAACATCTCAGGCTGGATACACATCTGGAGGTGAACAACAAATGACAGCCATTGGTCGCGGATTGATGGCTAATCCTGCTGTTATCCTTTTGGATGAACCATCCATGGGATTGGCGCCACAATTAGTTGAAGAAATTTTTCAAATCGTTAGTGACCTAAATAAGAAAGAAGACGTCAGCTTCCTTCTGGCAGAGCAAAATACTATGGTTGCTCTACGTTTCGCTGAATATGGATATATTTTAGAAAACGGTCGAATTGTTATGGATGGTGAAGCCAAGTTCTTAAGGGAGAATGAAGACGTAAAGGAATTCTATTTAGGTCTTAGTTCGGGTGGACGTAAAAATTTTCGTGACGTAAAACATTATCGGCGCCGCAAGCGCTGGCTGTAAAGAGCGAAACCGTGGCTAAATTGGGCGAGTATTTCGATGATCTGGAAATCCGCTCCATCGATGAACGTGAAGCCGCCCTGCTTAGCAAATTACCATCTCAAATTTCAAACGCTAAGTGTAATGCACCCTTTTTCAGTAAATTATTAAATGAAATTTCTGCAGAGGATGTTATTTCACGCGAAGCCCTTGCTGAAATTCCGGTTACGCGCAAATCAGATCTTATTGAGCTACAAAAAAACAACCCTCCATTTGGCGGCTTGACATCCCGTGCTCCTGGACAATTAAAGAGAATTTTTCAATCCCCTGGCCCTATCTGGGAGCCTGAAGGTTTTGGGACAAACTGGTGGAGAACAGCGCGTGCGCTTTTTGCTGCAGGTTTCCGCAGCGGTGATATCTTGCATAATGCCTTCGCTTATCATTTGACACCCGCTGGCTTCATGCTTGAAACCGGAGCTGCGGAATTAGGCTGCGCCGTGTTTCCAGCAGGTACCGGAAATACCGAACTGCAAGTTCAGTCAATCTTAGACATGAGCCCAAGTGGTTATACCGGAACCCCTTCATTTTTGAAGATATTGCTCGAACGAGCCACTGATATGGGGCTAAAAATCACGAGTCTGAAGAAATCACTGGTTGGTGGCGAAGCTCTACCTCCTCCATCTTTACGCAGTAATATTGAAGACCACGGCGTCAACTGCCAGCAGGTGTATGCAACCGCAGATTTAGGCTCTATTGCCTACGAATCTAGTGCGCGGGAGGGTCTCATCGTGGATGAAGGACTCTTGTTAGAAATAGTACGACCGGGGACCAACGATCCTATCCCACACGGTGAAGTGGGTGAGGTTGTTGCTACATCATTTGCGCCGGAATATCCGCTGATACGTTTTGGAACAGGTGACCTTTCTGCATTTCTTGATGGAGAAAGCCCTTGTGGAAGAACCAATGTACGCCTTAAGGGCTGGATGGGCCGAGCAGATCA
>PBLS01000084.1 GCA_002721825.1 Magnetovibrio sp. | reverse complement strand
TAGATAAGTCAAGCTGACAAAAAGGCTAGAGATCGAAAGTACCAGAAAGCCTGGGCGCACAAACTGCAAAATGATCTGGTCACTTCGCATCAGTGACAAGCGCCTTCGAACACCATAATAACCAGCAACGAATATCGTTATACCAACGAAATACCCCCACACAAGCATCACCGCGTGTAATTCATCGGTGTAGAACTTACATGTGGTATCGACCAAAGAAATCAGACCAATAGCTGCTAAAAAGTAAAGAACACCACGGTGGGTTTGGGTAAAAAACATACGCAATACTCAGTAGAAAAAAATGGCCAAAAAATAAGGCTAAAAATTGGTAATAAAGCTTCTATATATTACCGGTTATAGACAAATAAGTATTCAAATAGCTCCATTGAAAGGATTGCAGGTGGTAATAAGATGTGAATCTAGAAAGGCAAAAAAAATAATTGTTTCTACTATTTCTCAATTTTCGAAGGTTATCAGGAACCAGGGCCTAGAACATTACTACCATATGCGTAATTTGAGGTAATTTCCACAAGCTGAAGAATTTATGTTCAAATACCTAAAAATTTAATTTTAAATTTTTTAAACACTAGGAGCTCCGTTACCATAAGTGGTGAAAAAAGACATTTTCGATTACAATTTAGACACGAGGATAAATAGTTATGGATAGTCCCCTTAATGGGATGACAATTATAGAAGTGTCTGCATTTATTGCAGCTCCATATGCTGGTCTCGCTTTAGCCCAGATGGGGGCGGAAGTAATTAGGATCGATCCCATAGGGGGCGGCCTGGATTACAGGCGTTGGCCGGTAACCGATGAAGGGAAAAGTTTATACTGGGCGGGACTGAATAAAGGCAAGAAATCGGTAACGCTGAATGTGCGTGACCCCAAAGGCCAGGAGCTAGCTCACGCTCTAATGACTGCTTCTGGTGAGGAGAAAGGGATAGTACTAACGAATTTACCTGCTAAAGGTTGGCTTGATTACGCTATTTTAAAGGCGAAGCGAAATGACCTAATTATGGTAAATATTGTTGGAGGTCGAGATGGTTCGGTGGCACTCGATTATACCGTAAACGCTCGTGCTGGTTTCCCAATGATCACGGGTCCAACAATTTCTGACGGACCAGTAAATCACGTCATGCCAGTATGGGACGTCCTGACCGCGATGTCCGCATCAAATGCAATTTTAGTAGCTGATCGTCATAGAAGGGCTACCGGAGAGGGACAATATGTAAGAATAGCATTGGCGGATTCAGCTTTCGCTGTTTTAAGTCACTTAGGATATGTCGCAGAAGCGCAAATTAACAATACAGATAGACGCGCCGAAGGAAACCACGTGTTTGGCCAATTCGGATGTGATTTCCTAACACTAGATGATAGACACGTTATGGTTACCGCGTTCACCGTCCGCCACTGGCTCTCTCTTTTAGAAGCTACTTCTATGACCGAACGGTTTAATGAAATAGCTACTCTAAAAAAAGTTGATTTAAGAAAAGAAGAAAATCGATACGCGTTGCGCCACGAGATTGAGGCTGAATTGAAGCCCTGGTTTGCAGCCCGAACGTTAGAGCAAGTTAGTCAGGCACTCGATAAGGTCGGCGCATGCTGGGGACCATACCAAACTGTACGACAAGCTCTTGAAAGCGACCCTGATTTATCTACTGAAAACCCAATGTTTGAGGAAATTAATCAGCCTGGCATAGGTAAACATATCGCTGCCGGTTCCACTATAGACTTTAGTTCAATTCCTCGCATCCCGGTCGAGGCCGCACCTATTCTAGGTTCCGACACCGCCTCTGTACTCACAGAGAAGCTAGGCCTATCCAAATCAGATATAGATGATCTGCGAAATCGGGGGGTAGTCTGAATCCCACCCAATCGAATCGTCAAAAAACAGTGTAGAATACAAACTTGAAATATCCATTCGCCAGTTTTCCAAACGAATAAGGGTCCGCTTCTACGTTTTCCTAAAATACAACTTAGAATGGATTTAGTTTAAGCCGAAAAGCGATTATGCACCGGCGCAGGCATTCCCATACTTTCCGCCTGCCTTAATTCAAAGTCTTTGCAAACGAAATCGTGGTTATGTCCGCGAATTCCTCCGCGTACTGTACCCGGGTCGGTAGAATTAAAGAACTTTTCCCAAGAATTAGGTAATTGCACAGAGTAAGGTGGCGCTATCCATAACCGAAATAGCAGTCGCTTGCGGTTAAGTTCATCATAATCGTCAAACGTCGTTCGAGAGTGCAAGATGACGTGGTTATTTATGAACTGGAGATCCCCAGGTTGGAGCCACATCGTATACATCAAATCAGGCCGGCGCAGAATTAAATCAAGAACATCACCACATTGTTTCTGCATAACGGAAAGCTTTGGCACACCCAAAATGTCTTGAGCGGTCCGAACTCTATTCCTATTCCACTTACTAAATAGGCGCCCGTCTTCAAAATCGAATAAAGGTTGCGCGTAATAAGGCGCCTCGTCTGGTGCCTCTTCTTGGTTGCGACTAAAGTAAAAGTCATGTCGGGCAGTCTCAGCAAGCTCAGGATATTCAACCAATAGCGCTTGCCATGCTGAAACACTGCTTGAGATTAAACTTTGCCCGCCTCTTTTTGCTTTATTGTAGCAGGCAAGGGCGACGAGATCGCAGCCGTCACAATGAAAATCCAGACCGGCATTGGAATTATAGCCGCGTCCGCCCGCAGAGCGATAGTTCATTCCCGTCGCACGGACTTCTGAGATATACTGTGAAGCCCTTCCTTGAGGACGTGGAACCCCAAGGTTCAGGCCAAGAGCCCAAATCATCAACCGATATTCTTGTTCGGTCATTTCTTTTCGTGGCAAACCTCTAACCAAAGTCAACCCATACCCGAAATATGCCTGCTCCGCGGCAGCAACTACTGTCGCGAGACCCGGCCCCAGGTCAAAATCTTCTCTCGAATAATCAAATAATGGGCGATCGGGATCAAAAACTTTTTTGATACTATATGCTAGTTGCTTACGCGCATTTTCACTTAAACTAAAAACCCAACTTTGATCTCGCAAAAGATCATGAGGCCGCCAGGCCGTTTGATTATGAGGTTTAGTCAACGGTCACATCCAAAGGTTTCTTAAGGTACAAGTTTAATAAAACTTTAGGCAGTGAGGACTAATTCAGTCCAACTCCATTATCCTCCCAAAGCTTATTAATAAAATCTAACTTAATTTCTCTATTAAATCCTTTTTTCTGGCGCTTAAAATATTTAAGATAAATTTTATTTTATAATATTAAAAACTCGAGCTCTATTTAGCATTTGGTGCTATTACGCAATTTTTGGTACGCGTTAAAAATAATTTTTTTTGAATTAACTGCCAAACTATGTTTTGAGGTCGCATCCTTAACAGCAACCTTTGCCCGATTTCTCGCCCTCTCTATACCGGGCTTAGCCCTTGACCATTGGGCCTTCGCTTCTGGTAGAATTTTATTTCTGACCATGCTCGATGCCTTGGTTCGCAGCTCAGGGTTTTCAGCTAATTCCCTCATTCCAATCTTTACGACGGTGCGTAGGAGTCTAGATATGAACATTTTCAAATTTCAACCAACTTTGAGGATTTATCCTGTGTTAACAGATCCTATGGGCAAGATACTATAGCAAGTTTCCACGCAAATATTCGTTTTAATGAGCAAAAACTGCATTTAAGCGAAACGCAATTTTATAATTTATATCACTTCAGAGGAAATCCTTTCGACGCCGCAGCAACAATCAAATGTTATGTTATTTCTCGTAATTAATTGGTGTGCTGTAGGCAGGATCCTTATGCAAATCCCAATACATTTCAGTTAATCGCATTGTTACAGGTCCCGGCTCACCTTCGCCAACAGTCGCCCCATCAATCGACCGCACCGGGACTATACCTCCAGCTGTCGATGTTAAAAAAACTTCCTGGGCCGTCCGCAAATCACGTGGTTTTAGCTTGTCGAGTTGCGCCTCGATATTCATTCTTTCTGCGAGCTCGATAACCGTTTTGCGCGTTATTCCCGGTAAAACGCCTTCATCTGGGGAAACAAGACATCCATCACTCAAACCAAAAATATTCCAACCTCGTCCCTAAGTTACATTACCATCAGAATCCAGTAATACTGCGTACCTTGCATCACGTTCATAGGCTTCAAATAATGATCGTACAAAATCCAGCCTGCCGTAATTTTTAATTTCAGGGTCCACTGCCTCCGGCGGAATTCGCAATGTATCTGCGATTATAATATCACATCCATTCTTGTTTTCTTCTTCCGTTACAACGGAATAGTATGGCACCGCCCAAACCATTAGACGATTTTGACAGCTGCGTAAGTCTTTGTGACCGCTGTTAGGAACACCTCTAGTTGCTATAATTGTAACCATGGCGTTACGTAGACCTGATCTCGAGGCACATCCCATCAAGATATCCCTAAATCCTTGACGGTTTATCCCAAGGGTTTCATACCTACGCGATTCAACAGCACCCTCAAAACGATCCAAATGATCGTCCATACGGAAATACTGTCCCTCGTATATGTGAAGAGCATCATAACACATATCGGAAAGCTGAAACCCGAGATCAGTAACAGGTATCCGCATTTCCGACATCGGCAAGTATTCACCATCCATAAATCCAAAGCCTTCACTTCCGTATTCACGTTGCAATGTCATGGTCCTCCCTTGAAAAAGAAAAAATCCACCGCCAATACCCTAACAATAACCATTACATTCGTTTCACTTCATAGTGTTAAAAACATCGAGCACGGCCTGTCGAGATGTTGCGGCAACACCTGCATGATAACCATGTTTATAAGGCATGGAAAAATTATGGCCTGCTCCATCATGTATAGTTATTTCAGCTCTATCGTGCGAGGCGTAGGCTGTCTGGATTTGCTCAACTGTCTCCACTGGTACAAACACGTCTTCGGCCCCAAAATGGAAACTGACAGGACACGAAACACTAGACACCTCTTCGAGGTGATTCTCGATAAGGGTGCCATGAAAAGCTCCTACGGCGTCAGCGCCAAAGCGCGTTGCTGCCACCTGCGCATAACGCCCACCGAAGCAAAATCCAAGCACCCCAATTTTCCCGTTACAGCGTGGATTTGACCGTAAATCATCCATTAGGTCTTCAACATCTCTAAAGCCCTGCTCGGCGTCAAAAGCATTGTATCGTGAAAAGGCCCTCTCCATATCACCGGTTGGGCCCGACATAACGCGCCAAAAGATATCAGGTGCGGAAACAATAAAGCCGTCCGCTGCCCAAGCTTCCGACAACTCTTTCATCTCATCATCAACACCAAAGATTGCTGTGATCAACAAAATTCCCGGCACTTTTACCGCATCATCTGGTTCAAAAATATAACCACTGAAGCTCTCGTTATCTCGTGTATTATAGGATATTTCACGTCCGGACATTCACATCCCTTTCCTATATTATTCTTCTAGATGTTAATTTTATTCTTTACTGGATACTTCACCGTTCTAGCTCTGTAATCCAATAAAAAGGAACAGACGGTCAAAATCATACAGCAGGGGTCCCAAGGCGACCAGCGTCATTGAGGATTTGAAACGCACGGCACGTTTCAGCTATTCCGTAATCGACCGAGATGTTTGGGTAATCACCAACGTGATCTCGAATTGGAGCGTCATCTAAATCTGGTGGGAAAGGTAACGGGCAACCTGTAACATGTACCTTAGCGTTTGGTATCAAGTTAGAGACAATATCCATCCCAGCCTCCACGGTTTCGCACGTACCATTTAAATCAAAATCGTATGCACCCTTGCCATCCTGTGAGACCGCTCCAATGAACGCGGCGGCCGCTTCCCCAGCATAGAGCCAACTAGTCGGTCCGCTATAAGGAATTTCATACGATTTTCCAATAACCGCTGCATGCATAGCAACGGTGCATTTTGAAGTCATGCCCTGATCACGGGCAATTCCATAAACGATATTCGGGCGAATACCGATAGATGGAACTTCCCAGTCTTGCCAATATACCTTTGCTGTATATTCATTTGCTAATTTATAAGCACCATACAATGTGGCCATATAAGCCCCTCCAGGTGGCATAGCGAGCGCAGCGACAGAGCTTGCATAAACGGTTCGCTTGATACCGGCATTTCGTGCGGCCTCTAAAACGTTGATTGTACCCTCTACGTTGACACGAGCGCCGGCTGCAGGATCTGCCTTACAGAAAGGCACTTGCAATCCGGCCAGGTGAATAATAGAGCGAATGCTATGGCGGTCGACTATGGACCTTAATGCATCGCCATCAGCTATATCGCCGGTTTCCCATATCAGCTCTGCCGCTTTTGTTGGATCCATAACAAGAGAAGGTCTGCGTCGATCTTCTGACAGGTCAAAGGCTACACTTGAAACACCCGAGCGTGATAAAATTGCCAACACCCAACTACCAATGCATCCCCCTGCACCAGTTACCAGAATAGGGTCATCTAGCAGTGCTTTATCAACTAAGAAAGGATCTGTAAGGAAGTCCATTTTTCATCTCCAAATAAAGGCTGAAGACAGAATACGACTACGTGAAATGGAAACACAAGATGAATTGCAACCATAAACCTCTATCATATTTTCTAAATCTGGGGCGCACTCAGGATCCCGACTATTTGGATACGTGGCCCCATCTATTTGATACTAGTCGTAGACATATGAGTGGGTCATTTTTGTGAGACCAAATTTAAATCGCGCTTGTTAAGAATTGAGTCTTTGAGGCTAACATGCTTGAAGCAACTGGCTGCTAGCGATAGACAATACCACAACCTGTTTTAGCTATTTGCTTGGACGAAGACCTGATCTCCATGGCTTTTACCCCATTAAGTTGTGCCAGACAATTCTTCGAATATGTCCGAAAAAATAACATTTAAGAATGATACCGGAGATTAAATTATGAGATCTATGTTTGAATTAAGCATTGATAAAGGCGTTGCCCGCTTCACTATAAATAGACCTGAAAAGCGCAACGCCATGACACTTGCCATGTGGCATGAGATGGGTGAAATATTCGGGGATTGGACGAATGATCCGAAAATACGGGTTATTATCGTCACTGGTGCCGGCGAAAAGTGTTTTTGTGCAGGAAATGATATTTCGGAATTCAGTGAGCTACGATCTACTCCTGAACAGGTCTCTAAATATAACGCCGTAGTTTCAAATACTTATAAACTTGTAAAAAGTATCTCTAAGCCAACTATTGCGCGGATCGCTGGTAGTTGCGTAGGGGGTGGACTTGAAATAGCCCAGCTTTGTGACCTTCAGATAGCGGCGGATAATGCATCATTTGGAGTAACCCCTACGAAGCTGGGGATTGCATACAAATTTGAGGACTCGCTGCTGTTAGTCAATAATATTGGTATTAAAGCTGCAAAAGAAATGCTATTCACGGCCCAAATCTTTCCGGCAAGTGACGCTCTCCGATGGGGATTGGTTAACCGCGTTGTATCTGAAGTAGACCTCGACAAAACGGTAGAACAACTTGCTGCTGACATTGCTTTTAATGCGCCGCTTTCGGTAAAGGCGACAAAACTCATACTCAATGAAACTCAAAAAATTACCATTGAGCCTGACCTCAATTTTTGTCAGGTCTTACTTGATACTTGCACCAATTCTGAAGATGTAGTCGAGGGTCGTCAGGCCTTTCTAGAAAAACGGGCTCCAAAATTTAAAGGTAAATAAAAACATCCATTCTCACTGCTAAGCCTACAGCGATTATAATCTAGGGTTTTCACAAAGTTACCAATCGAGTTAAAGTGGTTATCCAATTGTTAAGAGTTTATGCAAAAACACGAAAATGTAATCAATGAAACTTGCAGTCGATATTGGAGGGACATTCACGGATGTCGTCCTTGAGACACCCAGCGGCAGCGCAAGCATTAAGGTGCTAACTACCCATGACGCTCCAGAAAAAGGTGTTTTTCAAGGCATTGATCAACTCTTAAATAAGATTGATGCACACGCCCGCGATGTGGATTTGGTCATTCATGGTACAACCTTAGCTACCAATGCTCTGATTGAACGTAAAGGAGCCCGTATAGCGCTTATAACCACCGATGGATTTCGCGATTCACTGGAAATCGCACATGAGCATCGGTTTGAACAATACGACCTTTATATGGAAAGGCCAGAACCTTTAGTACCGAGGGATTTACGCCTAACAGTTCCAGAACGGATAGCAGCGGATGGCGAAGTTTTAAAGGAACTGGATGAACTAGCCGTTCACAATTTAATTCCTGCATTGGAGCATGCAGAAATTGAATCCGTAGCTATTTGCCTTTTACACAGCTATATAAACTCGGCACATGAACAGCATGTCGCAAATATCCTCTCCACTGCATTGCCTGGCCTAGTCATCACACAATCTTCGGAGGTTTGCCCTGAAATTCGGGAGTATGAACGTATGTCAACCTCCTGTGCTAATGCTTATATTCAGCCTCTGATGTCGAGATATCTGCACAAACTAGAGTGTGGCCTTGCTGAAAATGGCTTCACATGTCCATTACTTTTAATGATGTCCAGTGGTGGGGTAACTACAGTGAAGACAGCAGCTCGCGAGCCAATCCGGTTGGTAGAGTCAGGGCCAGCTGGGGGAGTTATTTTTAGTCAACGTATTGCAGCGGAATGTGGCGTCAAGCAGGCACTCTCTCTCGATATGGGAGGAACAACCGCGAAGCTTACGTTTATTGATGATTTGAAACCACAATATAGCCGCACCTTCGAAGTAGCACGCCAGTATCGCTTCCTTAAAGGAAGTGGGCTACCAATTCGTATTCCTGTAATTGATATGTTGGAAATAGGCGCTGGAGGAGGATCTATCGCACGCGTTGATGAGTTAGGCCGGATCACCGTTGGTCCGGATAGCGCCGGTTCTACACCTGGTCCCGCGTGCTATGACATGGGTGGGATTGAACCAACGATGACTGATGCTGATGTGGTGCTAGGACGGATTGATCCAAATAACTTTGCTGGCGGCAAGATTGCATTGAAAGCGGATAGGGCGAAAACGGCCATTGATGATGTGCTGGGACAAAGGTTGCTCCTTGACTCGCTCATTTCAGCAGCGGGGATTACTGAGATAGTGGATGAGACAATGGCAAGTGCAGTGCGCGTACACGCGGTAGAAAGCGGTAAAGATACAACAAATCGTACGCTTATTGTTATGGGCGGCGCAGCGCCATTACATTGTGCCCGTTTAGCGGAAAAGCTAGATATCAATCATATTATCGTTCCTGTCGGTGCTGGGGTAGGCTCAGCATATGGTTTTCTCTCCGCGCCTATAGCCTACGAAGTAGTACGTACTCGTCTAATACGTCTGAATGAAATCGACCCTCAGTCATTATCATTGATGTTTGCAGAAATGCGGGCTGAGGCTGAAGCCGTGGTACGCCTTGGTGCTCCAGAAGCAGAGGTGATAGAAACGCGAGAAGCTTTTATGCGGTACCGAGGGCAAGGCCATGAGATTACTGTCAACCTACCAAGCGAAATGTATGACGAAACCATTGGTTCCACTATGCATGAACTATTTGAAAAGCATTATACACAGTTATTTAATCGAAGTATTCCCGGTCTAGAAATTGAGGCGCTAACTTGGACATTGAACTTATCAACCACACCCCAACCGACTGCTACACCGGTATTATTAGAGCCCCAATCGCAAATAATATCCAATGGCTCGCGACAGTTATTTGATCCAGGGATAGAAGAAACAGTAGATGCGATCGTATATGCACGTGAGGATTTAACTGCTGATACAGAAATTTTAGGCCCCGCAATAATTATAGAATCGGAAACTACTACAGTCGTGCCAACGAAGTTTAACGCCAAGGTAAATAAGGCCGGACACTTGATTTTGACTAGCCAATAAGGAATTAAGATGTGAAACCATCATCTATGCGCGAAATACGGTTACAGGTGCTATGGAATCGTTTATTATCAGTTGTAGAAGAGCAGGCACAAACCTTAATACGAACCTCTTTCTCCACAGCAGCGCGGGAAGCAGGGGATGTTTCCGCAGGTGTATTTGGGATAGATGGCAAAATGATAGCACAAGCCGTTACTGGTACGGCTGGCCACGTTAACTCTATGGCCCGCGCCGTAGGCCATTTTCTTGAAGAATTTCCTATTACCAGTATGCAACCCGGTGATGTTTACATAACCAACGATCCCTGGAAAGGGACCGGACATTTACATGATGTCACCGTGGTATCACCAACGTATAAAAACGAGAACCCAGTTGCTCTATTCGCAAGCACCACCCATCTTGTGGATATTGGGGGCCATGGTATGTCCCCTGATAGCCGCCAAGTTTTCCATGAAGGGTTATATATTCCAATTCTACCTTTAATGCAGAAAGGCAAAATAAATGAATGGCTAATGAAGTTAATTCGGCAAAACGTTCGTGAGCCAATCCAGGTGGAAGGTGACCTTTATGCCTTAATTGCATGTAACGACAAGGGCTCGAGCCGTCTATTATCAATGATGGACGAATACGATCTTTCGGACTTGAACGAGCTTAGTGCATACATCATAGAGCACAGCCATCGAGGCATCACGGAGGCAATCAATGCACTGCCACAAGGAAGCTGGAAACATTCTATGCGGATCGATGGTTACGATGAACCTATTGACCTTGTTGGCGAGGTAACAATAGCCAACGGGAAGGTTACAGTTGACTATACGGGCAGCTCTCCCATATCGTCTTTTGGGATTAACTGCCCCTTATGTTACACAGAGGCTTATACTGCATTTGCTGTCAAATGTTTAGCCGCACCGACGATACCAAACAATGCAGGAACCCTCAAAGCGGTGATTGTAAAAGCACCGGAGAGAACAATCGTTAACGCGCCACCACCTTGCGCCGTCGCAGCTCGGTCCACCATTGGCCATATGCTTCCCGATGTTGTTTTTGGTTGTTTACATCAAGCTTTACCAAACACGCTACCCGCGGAAGGCACCTCAAATTTATGGAATGTCCGACTGGCCGCGGGGCACGGCATAACAGGATCTGCGGGTACAGCTTTTAATCTCACTCTGTTTCATTCCGGCGGTGTCGGGGCTCGACCGCATCAGGATGGACTTTCAGCTACACCGTTCCCAAGCGGCGTTAAAAACGTTCCAGTTGAAATTAGCGAGGCGATAACGCCAATTGTCATCTGGCGCAAAGATTTCCGTATCGATTCGGGTGGTCCTGGCGCTCACCGGGGGGGGCTAGGACAAACAATGGAAATTACAAATCGTGAGGAGGCGCCTTTTGGCATCCATGCTGTTTTCGAACGGATAAAATTTCCACCGCAAGGACGTGACGGTGGATCCGCCGGAATGGCAGGCAAGTTACGGTTAGGTTCAGGTGTAAAACTAAAGGGAAAAGGTTTTCAAGTTATCCCCAACGGTGAAAGCCTGATCATCGAGATGCCCGGTGGCGGTGGTTTCGGATATCCAATAACACGCAACCCCCTGAGCGTGGAAAAGGATGTACGCCAACAATTAGTCAGCCAAAACAAGGCAAAAACTATCTATCGTGTTGCATTTCACGACGACCTTTCTATCGATGCCAAGCGGACAGCAGCGCTAAGAGCGAAAACTACGGAGTAGTTTTCCGTGTTTCTAAAGTTCGCATAATATTATTGAGCACACCTTATTGTCTCAATTGTCTCACTGGTCACTTCTGTCATAACGTTTTCTTATGTGAGGGTATAAATTTATGTAATTTGTTTTTATGGATAGAATTTGCTCAACTTAACTCATTGTTAAAGCATACAATTCATCAACTGGGGAGATTAAAATGAAAGTTAAACATTTCATTTTGGTCGCTGCGATTTTTACAATAGTCTCTGGCGATCTAAATGTGGTTATAGCTGCAGAAAAACCAAATCAAATTACAATTTTTTCCGGTCGCCAGGGTGGGTCTTGGTACGGGATGGGTGGCGGTTTAGCAAAGGTATTCATTGATTCTGGAGTCAAATCTAGCGCCGAAGTTGGCGGTGGTATTTCTAACGTCGCGATGGTTGGCGCAGGAAAAGGTGAACTTGGGTTTTCAATGAGTATCGTCCCGCGCATGGGACGGCTCGGCCTAGCTCCCTTTAAGAGCAAAGTGACGAATGTTAAAGCCATAGCACAACTAGCATACAGTAAGGTACACGTCGTCGTATCCAAAGCCAGTGGCATCAATTCTGTTGCCGGCCTGAAAGGAAAAAAGTTTGCATCTCAACCAGTTGGAAACGTAACGACTGAAGCCTTCAAAGCCGTGCTCGCGGCTCACGGAATGACAGAAGCTGACCTAGTCTTGACGCGTGGCGGCCAAGGCTATGGCGCAAAAGAAATGAAAGATCGTCGCATCGTCGGCTATACCGCCACGACAAGCGTTCCGAGCCCTTCTTTTTCAGATGTTTCGCAGAGCCTTGATGTCAAATTTCTTAACGTAGACGACGCTACCTTTGCAGCAATGAAAAAAGAAAATCCCGGTTTCATTCGTGACACAATCCCGGCAGGTAGTTATCGTGGCCAGACAAAGGCTGTATCAACAGCAGCAACCGCAATGATTCTTGTCGTGAACGATTCCATGCCTGATGCGCACGCGCATTGGATTGCTAAAACTATGAGTGAAAACATTGCAACCTTGCGCAAGATCCACAAGTCTTGGGGCAATTTAACAGTAAAGGCCATGGCTGCGGTATCTGGTATCAAACTACATCCAGGTGCGGCAAAGTACTATAAGAGCGCTGGCGCCATGTAACCCTCTAAATAAAAAATTAAGGGAAGGTGATACTCACCTTCCCTTACTGAGGTTGACTACAGACAACGTAATTCAAATTCATGAATTTGTAGCAAGGCTATTTGGCTCGATATTTTACCACGAACGTTAGCTAAGTGTTTCCACTCCTCTCGCGCTTTGCTTTAATTAATAAGCTAGATAGTGGAGAAGCAGCAGATCGTTATGATGGAGCTTTTTAACTTTAACAGATGGTTGACGCGTAACAGTTGCGTCGCCTTAATTGCGTTCGCTATGTCAGCCTATCACCTTTATACCGGCTTTCTTGGCGCGCCAATTGGCGAAATTCATTACCCTATTCACCTTCTATTTGCCGTTGTTATTATTTTCATGACTAGTGGGCACGATGACCTTGATGGAATTAAGCTGCGCCTAGCGCGTATTTATGATACGGCAATGATTTTATTAGCCATTTTTTCGACGGGTTATTTATTCCTGAATGCGGAATATTTAACGACCCGAATGGCCCTATTTGACCCTGTGACACCTATCGAATACGTACTTGGGGTCTGTATGATGCTTGTGATCTTAGAAGCCGCGCGGCGTTCTGTAGGTTGGGCTCTCGTTATAGTTCTCTTTGTCTTTTTGATCTATTCATATTTTGGCAAATTTCTTCCCTTCCCATTTTGGCATCGCGGCTATGCAACAGATTACGTTATCGACTACACTTATCTAACAACAGAGGGTGTATTTGGTGTACCCATCGCCGTGATGGCTAGTTATGTTTTTCACTTCGTTTTATTTGGATCTTTTTTAGTCGCGTCAGGCGCCGGTGACTTTTTTACCGATTTTGCCCGTGCGCTAACCGGGCGCACAGTCGGCGGCTCGGCAAAGACCGCTGTTGTATCAAGTACCTTAATGGGGATGTTATCAGGTAGTTCCGCTGCAAATGTCGTAACAACCGGCTCCTTCACAATCCCCGCGATGCGAAAAAGTGGTTACAGCGGTAAATTTGCAGCTGGTGTCGAAGCCGTAGCCTCATCGGGTGGACAGATTACGCCACCCATTATGGGGGCGGCAGCTTTTATCATGATGGAATTTATTGGGGTCGACTATGCCACAATAATGGGTATCGCCGTAATTCCAGCTATTCTGTACTTTTTTGCTGTGTTCTTTATGGTTGACCTGGAAGCTCGCCGACTCAACCTGAAAATACTATACGAAGAAGATATCCCAAAACTTAAAGATGTACTGAAACGCCGTGGGTACCTTTTAATATCAATTGGGGTCATGCTTTATCTCCTGATAGATGGTTGGACCCCTACTACCGCCGCCGTATATGCCATCGCTTCTTTGCTCTTACTTCTTATTCTTTTCGATCCCGAGAACCGGAGGCGCATTCTCTTGGTTTGTTGGGACGCCATGACCACTGCGCCAAGAATGGTCGTGTCGGTCACTATCGCTTGCGCAGTCGGCGGAATTCTTGTCGGGCTGATTACACTCACAGGTCTCGGTCTGCGCATGAGTACAATAATTCTCGATGCTTCGGGTGGCTACCTTATCGTTATATTAATTTTAACAATGATAATGGGTGTGGTTCTCGGCATGGGGATGCCGACGTCCGGAGCCTATATTATCCTAGCCGCCTTATTGGCCCCGGGTCTCGAAGCTGCGGGCGTTCAGATCTTAGCAGCTCATATGTTTATTATGTATGTGGCTGCAAAGTCGTCTATCACGCCACCGGTGGCAATTGCGTCCTATGCAGCAGCTGCCATTGCCGGAACAGACCCCTGGAAAACTAGTTTATTGGCATTCAAGCTCGGATTATCTGTGTTTATCATTCCCTATATGTTCGTTTATGGGCCTGCGTTACTTGGCTTAGCGCCACCCATTGAGGTTGT
>PBLS01000083.1 GCA_002721825.1 Magnetovibrio sp. | reverse complement strand
TAACTTTCTTCTATTTCTACATCGCTCAAGGGTGTACGTCCAAACATCAAACGATTAACAAATTTTTTTGTCCCACGTACCGAAAGGGGGGCCCCGTTAGCAATATTAATTGCCGTATTCAAAATCTCCTTTTCCAGTTTGTCATCAGAAACAACGCGGTTAACAAGACCGCGCGACACTGCCCATTTGGCGTCAACAATACGCCCCTCCAAAGTTAATTCGAGTACAGCTGCTCTCCCGGCAACGTGAAGAACAGGTTCCAACTCTGGGTAAGCAAAAGGATGACCTATCCGGTTGATGGGGATGCCAAAACGTGCCGACTCATTACAAATTCGGATATCACAGCAGCACGCAATCTCAAGCCCTCCACCTGTACACGCGCCTTGGATCATTGCAACCGTTGGGTGAGGGCACCACATCAGTGTCCTAAGCGCCGTAGCCGTTTCACTTCCATAAATACTAGCCTGTGCTGAATTTGCTCGTTCAGTGGGAAACTCTGAAATATCTGCCCCTGCTGCAAAAGCCTCATCGCCAGCACCTCTTAAAACCACGCAACGCAAAGAATTATCATTTGAGATATCAGCTACCTTCTCCGTCAGAGCCTTCCACGCCGCACGATTCAGGGCATTACGCCGTTTTATATTATTAATTGTGACTGTAGCTATTGCATCTTGACGACTGACAACAATGAATTCTGACATTATATAGTTCCTATCACGCGTTGAGAAGCCGTATCGGCTTATCTAGCATCCACGCTCTTATGTTTTCAATTACTTGATTGTAGGAATACGTATAAAGCTCCTCAACAACATAGCCAGTATGGCCTGTTAGCACCATATTGGTTAGCCCTCGGTATGGGTGTTCCACAGGCAGGGGCTCTACATCAAAAACATCAATAGCAGCCCCCGCTATACGTTGCATTTGAAGGCAGTCCAGCAGTGCATTTTCGTCAATTATAGGTCCACGAGAAGTATTGATCAGGTAGGCACATGTCTTCATCAATGCTAACTCCGCAGCTCCAATTAAATTACGTGTCCGTTCACTTAGGATCAAGTGGATCGAAATAATATCGGCTCGCTCAAATAACTCATTTTTATCTACATATTTTACCCGACCAACTTGGTCACAGCGATCCTGATTTAAGTTCTCGCTCCAAGCAATGACCTCCATCTCAAAAGCATTGCCTACCCTAGCGACCTTTGAGCCTAAGTTTCCCAGTCCCAAAATCCCAAGCACCTTTCCATTTAGACCAATACCCGTTCCTTGTTGCCAACCACCGGATTTCATAGTCCGGTCCTCAAACTGTATTTGTTTAGTCAATGCTAATATTAACGCCCAGGTATGTTCGAAAGCTGGGTACGCGAGGCTTTCTGTACCGCAGATATCAACGCCGTATCTACGCCCGACTTCCAAATCAAAAGAAAGATTGCGCATGCCAGTGGTAACTAATAACCTCAAATTCGGTAACTTTTCTATAAGCGCCGCTGGAAAAGGAGTGCGTTCACGCATAGCGACTATAACGTCAAATGCATTAAGCGCGTCGGCAACAACGTCTACATTGTGACCTAAATGGTGAGTAAATACCTGTATTTTTGTCTCCTCAAGACTACTCCAATCTGCAGACTCGAGGGCCCGGTTGGCATAATCATCAAGAATAGCAATGCGTATCATAAGATCCCTTCCTCAAGCTCCACGCCTAAACAACCTTTTATAGAAAATTTCGTTATGGCCCTTGCACGTATTATGTTTATTCATCAAAAGATAACGAAAGGAATTGTGCCATGAGTTGGCTTGAAGGCAATAGTCGACATCCAAAATCTCCGGGCTCTCGTCTAAGTAAATTACTCGCCAAACCAGAAGTTTTACGCGTTCCCGGAGCACATAATGCAATGGCTGGACTGCTGGCGAAGAAGGAAGGTTTCGAAGTCCTCTATATATCAGGCGGTGGTGTAACCACAACGTTAGGACTGCCAGATCTAGGCATTATGAGCCTTGAAGAACTGTGCTTTGTAGTTCGCATGGTAGCGCGCGCTACTGACTTACCCCTTATTGTCGACGGCGACGTTGGCTATGGTGGAACATTAAATGCTATGCGAACAGTACAGGAACTGGAGTCCGCCGGTGCTGGTGCTATCCACATTGAAGACCAAATGCTACCGAAAAAATGCGGTCACTTGAACGACAAGCGCTTAGTTAATGTTGACGAGGCATCGGCAAAAATTGCGGCTGCCAAAAAAGCAGCCCGTGACCTATTGATCATCGCGCGAACCGATGCAGCTGCTATAGAGGGTGTAGATGGCGCGGTGGAGCGTGCACGCGCTTATAGAGAGGCAGGGGCAGATGTCGTCTTCCCAGACGGTCTAACGAGTGAGGAAGAGTTTCGTCTATTCTCGGAGGCGGTATCTGGCCCAAAGATGGCAAACATGACCGAGTTTGGACGGACACCACACTTTACAGCCGAGGAGTTTCATGACTTTGGGTATGATATTGTCATATGGCCTGCAACATCAATGCGAGTGGCAGGGTATGCTCTTCGGGATCTTTACGCTCATATAAAATCTGAAGATGGTACAGCTGGCTTTGAAAACCGCATGCTGACGCGTGCAGAAAGCTACTCACTCATCGGCTATCATGACATAGAGGCTTTGGATAGCTCGGTAGCGAAATCCGTTGTACCGACCTTTACTGGCGACAATACAAAATCAGAGTCGCGATAGGCAGTGCGGTTGGAGCATAAAAAGATTAATCATTTGCAAAAATGAATTTATTGCCTCTTGAATTTGAAATAATCTGCCCTCTAACATGACTATTTAGTAACGCCTTCGAAAAACATTAAATTTGAGACTATACATACTATTCTGTTCACGCGTATTGAGCCGTTATTGTACCTTTAAAAATTTCTGAAGCTTGATCACATAGAAATCGTCGGACATTGTAGCGACACCATTAGTAGTAGAGAGAGGGGAGAAGCTCCCTGCATCAAATATGAGCTATCGCACGCCCTACAAAGGGTTAAAAATTCTTGATATTTCGCAAGGTTTTGCTGGCCCCTACTGTGCAGGTATTTTTGCCCTTTATGGAGCGGATGTAACCAAAGTAGAGCCGCCTGAAGGTGACTGGATTCGCTATATCGGCTCTCGGTTTGGCGATCATACAGCACTCTCAATTGTTGCTAACCGTGCTAAACGAAGTATTTGTCTCAATCTTAAGATTGCCGAGGCGCGGAAACTCGTTTTGGAAATGGCAAAAGATGTAGATATTATGGTGGAAAGCTTTCGTCCCGGCGTTGCGGCTAGGCTTGGAGTCGGATTCGACGCGGTAAAAGAAGTAAACTCTATGATTATCTATGTTGCAATTAGCGGTTTTGGACAAACAGGTCCATACGCTCAGCGCCCAGGTTCTGACACCGTAATTCAATCCTACTCTGGATTGTGTTCAATTAACAAAGGGTCAGATGGCATACCTCATCGCGTTGGCGTTTTAGTCCCGGACGCCACCACCGGTATTTACGCTTTCCAGGCAGCCTCTGCTGCCCTTGCTGGACGCGATGATGAAGAGGAAGGAATACTTATTGATGCCAGTCTAACACAATCCATGGGTGCCTTTCTTGCACCAAAGATCATCGAATATTCCCTTGAAGGTGGACGGCCACGCATACTCAATGCTCCGGCCGGATCTTATGAAACAGCGGATGGGTACGTCGGTCTCGCCCTTGTAAAGGAACAAAACTTTGCGTCGATTTGCCATTGCCTCGGATTACCAGAACTAATAGATGACCCTCGCTATAAAAATTTTGATACTCGCGCCGAACATATGAGCACGTTAAGCCCAATTATTGCCAGCCAAATTAAAAAACGTACTTCTAAGGAATGGGTAAAGCTTTTCCGTGAATACGGTATCTTAGCAGAAAGAATCTATGATTTTGGAGACTGGTTAGAAGATGAGCATATCCAACAAACTAACTTTGCCCCAAAGTGCGAAATCGCCAATGTTGGAACCTTTCCATTACCTATTATTCCAGGTATGGCACAAGAAGAAGGAGAAAACATGGTTAGCGTTCCTCCCACCCCAGGTCAACATGGCAGGGAAATTCTTGAAAACCTTGGCCACAATGAAGCAGATATAAAACGAATGCTTGCAAGCGGTGCATTAACTCTCCCACAGGAAGGGGTGGACTCATGACTATTACCTCGCCAAATTCTTCAATGGTCGTTGAGGTCAAGGATTCTATTGCCCATGTCGCCTTCAACCGGCCCAGCTCCTTAAATGCACTTGATGAAGATCTGGCTCGAGCACTTGGCCATATCACGGAAGCAATCGGCAAAGATCCCTCTATTCGCTGTGTTGTCTTATTTGGTACTGGAGACCATTTTATGGCAGGTGGCGACGTAAAATCTTTCCATACAAAGCTCAAAAATGAGCCAAGCCGGACAGCTCGCTATCAACATTTCGAAAAATTAATAGGCACTTTTCATATTGGCCTAACCAACATGCGTACAATGCCACAGCCCATCATTGGCAAAATTCGAGGAGCAGTGGCCGGAGCTGGTGTTAGTCTCGCACTAGCCTGCGACTTGGCCATAGCTAGTGAGGATGCTTTTTTTACTCTCGCTTACTGCAATATAGGGACTAGCCCAGATGGTGGTTCAACCTACTCATTACCTCGCGCGACGAGTATGAAGCGCGCTATGGAAATTGCCCTTTTAGGTGACCGATTTGATGCGAAAACGGCAGCAAATCATGGATTGATCAACCGGGTGGTAAAACTAGACGATCTAGATTTAGAGGTATTGAAGCTTGCGGAGCGTATTGCCGGGGGGCCTACTCGTGCCCACGCACATTCTAAAATGCTGCTTAATCAATCTCTTAATTCAACGCTAGAGGAACAACTCAAAGCCGAACAAAAAGCTTTTGCTGAATGTTCAATCACCGATGATTTTGCCGAAGGTATTGCCGCCTTTGTAGAAAAGCGAAGCGCAAGCTTCGAAGGCAAATGATATTCTGAAAGGAAGGCCCCTCGATGACAATTGATGATGCCCCACTAGAAGGAAAGGTTGCAGTGGTAACCGGCGCTGCACGAAATATTGGCGAGGCTATAGCTAAAAGATTAGCTGCTTACGGCGTCGCCGTCGTAATTAACGCTCTAAAAGACCGAGAAGCTGCGGACGCTGTCGCGCATGATATTTTTGATGCTGGCGGACGCGCTATTGCACACATTGCCGATATCACCAACGAGGATGCAGCAAGAACCCTTGTTGATACGGCTATAAAAGGCTTTGGTAGACTAGATATACTAGTTTGCAATGCTTCGATCCGCTCCCAAACTCCTTTTCACAAAATTTCACTTGAGGAATGGCATAAAACGCTTGCAGTTCCACTTGATGGTACCTTTCTGTGTGCGCGAGCCGCAACACCTCAAATGATGAAAGGGAAATGGGGCAGGGTTATTACTCTTGGCGGTGTATCAAGCTATATAGGTACCGCAAATCGAGCACACGTATTAACTGCAAAAGCTGGATTAGTGGGATTAACCCGCGCTCTAGCCGTTGAACTCGCACCTTTCAATATTACGTGCAATGTTATCTCGCCTGGCCACATAGATACGAACCGGCCATCATCTGCCGGTGAGCGTCCGCCGATGAAGGTAAAGCCTCAGATTGATCGTATGGGTGATGTTAGAGAAATAGCAAGTATGGTCCACTATCTTTGTTTACCAGAAGATGGCTACATTACCGGTCAAACCATGCACATCAATGGTGGCCTATACTTCGGTATTTAAAATTTTTAAACCCACTAAATTTATTATTCATTTACTGAGTGTTAGCAGCGCAGAAAATCAGAAAACCAAGACCACAGATTCCTTAGCGCCATTAGGTTGATTTATTTTGAATTTTTTTTATCATCGTTAAGGTACGCCGGGCTTGGTCAACAATAGGATAATCCACAAAATATCCATCAACCTGTATAGAAGCTAAGCCTGACGCCTCCGCCTCATCAAACGCAGCAATAATTTTTTTTGAAAACATAATTTCTTCGTCACTTGGTGTAAACGCAGTGTTAACAGGTTCAATCTGATTCGGATGTATACAAAGCTTACCTTGATAGCCCATATCGCGGACCCTCTCGGCTGATCTTTTGCAGCCCTCCGTATTGTTTACGTGGACCCACACAGTATCGACCGGGGGTTCTAATCCAGCCGCACGACTAGCTAACGCAATTTCAGCTCGAGCATGGCTAATTTCTGACTCATCCAAGCTCCAATTTAAGCGCATATCTTTCGAATAATCCCCTGCACCAAATGACAGGCGTCGAATGCGGCTATTCGCCGCAGCAATCACCTGAACATTAGCCACACCAAGCCCTGTTTCGATGATAGGCATAATATCTATACGGCCAACTGGTAGGCCAGCATTTCGTTCTAACTGACAAACTAACCAATCAATACTCTTTATCTGCTCCGCCGTTTCAACCTTAGGCAGAATAATCCCATCCACTCCCTTAGTAATTACAGTACATATATCATCGTAACAAAAACTGGTATCATAGGCATTAACCCGAATGTAACCGAGACCTGATCGGCGCCCTTGGAGAGCAGTTACAGCAATTTCCCGTGTCGCCGACTTCTCAGCAACCGCAACAGCATCTTCTAGATCCAAAATCACTACATCAGCATCGAGCGATAACGCTTTTTCAACCCGACGCGGATGATTGCCCGGGGCAAATAGCCAACTTCGAAATGGCCCTTCAGAAATCATCTAATACCTCCGTTAAACAAATTACCAAGAAGGCCCGACCCACGTAGCTTCTTGATCAAGAGGGTAGATTGGCCGTGGCAATCGATTGAATTGAAAATTACCCAGTACTGGTGAAGTTAATCCCGGTGCGTCAACTTCAATAGTATGCGCATCATCAAAATATCTTGCAAAACCTGCACGGAAATGACCTCGCGATTTCACAACAACACTCCGTGCAGAGGCCACATCTAAGCCGAACATTTCAAAAAACACGGGATCAGCGCATTGCTTCCGGTTTGAAATGACTACCAATTTCACGCCGCCAACCTTTAAAAGCGCTGTCGGTCCGACATCAAGGCTTCGTCCTGCCCATATACCACGCGTGCCAACGCATTTCCCATTATGCAATCCGAGTACTTCTGCAGAAGCCTCAAAACGTATAGAAAATTCACTTTCCGTCTCACTGTTAAATATTGCATCAAAACGGGAACTCTGGCCGGCCTCATAGGCAGCACGCGCCAAAGCTGGGTCGTTGAACACACCAAAAAGGCAACCTTCGACATCTGCCTCAACAAACGCACGAAGCAACCATGTAGTGTTACCTCGACCACCGCCACCTGGATTATCAGCAACATCTGCAAAAATCATAGCAGGTCGCGATAAATCCTCACCATTCGCCTTAGCAAGTAGAACTGCATCATCCAACGGAGTGAGTACTTTTTTAAAACGTTCCCTCTCCTGCCAGCCTAAATCGGCAATTTCCAGAGCTAAACTTTGTGCAGCGGCCAAATCATTACGACCGGTAACAATTGTGGCGATACCGTTCATTGGAGTATTGCTATATACGAACCCTGCAACAACAGACACATTCGCAATGGCATTTGTTTTTCTTTCCTGTCCACGATTAATAAGGTCGGCGTACGGACCCTCGGCGGTTAATAGCGTGACTGATGGAGCGACCAATGGCAATCGGATAAAAGCCCGCTCCGGCTTCATACCATTCCATATTTCGATCATTAATTCAGCAGCCTCTTCTGCCCGCGCTTCCTGGTCAACATGTGGGTTAGTGCGATAAGCTATCAAGATGTCAGTCATCTCGACCATCCGCTCAGATATGTTTGCATGTAAGTCCAGGGTTGTTAAAATAGGCACCGCATTTCCTACCACCTGACGCACCATCTCTAATAATTCGCCATCTGGATCATCATTTTCGGTGGTGGTCATAGCTCCATGTAAAGAGCAGAAAACGCCATCCAATGGCTTCGCTGCTCTAAGTAGCCGTTCCATCTCGGTCTTCGTACGCTGGAAAAAATCTTCTTCTACTGGGCCACCAGGTTCTGCGGCAGTAACGACAATCGGCACAGGCGTCCAATCAACGTCTTGTTTCGTCATCTCGGCACAAAATGCAGAAATTTCCAACGGTAATTTTGGATGATCAAGAGCTATATCCTCAAGGATATCATCTCCAGACATATAGCACAGTCTTCTAAAATCTTCCTCTTGGGTTACAGGTGCAAAACTATTGCTCTCTAAATGCATACCCATGAGCGCTACGTTTCTTCTCGCCATGTATTTTTATCACTCCGCTGCCACACTTGCTAATTGACGTTGCACTAAGTGCGCATAAAGTCCGCCTTTCGCAATCAACTCATCGTGCTTTCCAGTCTCTGCTAGGCGACCCTCGTCAAGAACGACAATCATATCCGCATCGCGCACCGTTGATAGCCGATGCGCAATAACGATTGTCGTACGTCGCTGCATCAAAGTATTCAAGGTGCTGCGGACAGCATTCTCGCTTACCGCATCAAGATGTGAGGTTGCCTCGTCTAGCACCAGAAAGGGAGCATCTTTCAAAAACGCGCGCGCGATAGAAACGCGTTGTCGTTGCCCCCCCGACAACCTTACCCCCCGTTCTCCAACCTGAGTATCTAAACCTTCGGGAAGCTGTCCAACAAAATCTTGTAACGCAGAGTTCTTTACCGCTTGCATCAGTTCAATTTCAGAAGCATCTGGTCTAGCTAGCATAATATTGGAGCGAAGCGACTCGTTAAAAAGATAGGTATCCTGTGCTACCGGAGCAAACCGTGCCCGCAAGTCGTCAAGGGGAAACTCCTTCAAGTTACACCCATCTAAATAAATCTTTCCCGACTGTGGGTCCCAAAAACGTAATAATAAATTAGCCAGTGTGGTCTTACCTGCGCCTGATGGTCCAACCAGCGCTATGGTATTTCCGATAGGAATTTCAAGAGATAGGCCCGCAATAGCGTTTTCACGTCTTCCGGCATACCTGAACTCGACATTTTCAAGAAGCAAACCTTCGCGAGTGTCTTTCTGATTTATAGCTTCACCTGAACCATCGGTTACAACCACAGGTTCATTATCGACCGCACTTATGCGTCTCGCAGCGCCAAGCGTATCCGCTAACTGCCGACCAACATGAGCAATTTCTGATACTGGAAGGAACGCTGCCATAGATAAAAGTGCTAGCATAGGTAGAAAATCAGGATCTACTGAACCTTTAGTTACTAGTATAAAACCCGCAACTATAACTCCCAAAGCTCCGAGGCCTGTAGCTACATCGAGCGCGGCATGCTGCAAACTAAGATCGCGAAAGAACGGCACTCGAACGACCAAATAATTTTCTGTCTTTTTATCGAGCTCATCGCCGCGCATTTCTTCACGCTGAAAAGCTGCTATTTCGGCTAAGCCTTGCACGCTGTCAACTGCGTGTGCATTTAAGTCGCCCAAAGCCTCTCGGGTACGTGAACCAAGCTGGTCAATACGTCCACGCATCAAGAAAGGTGTCAAACCGACAAATAACAGGAACGGCAAGAGAACTAACGCAATTAACCAGTGCCAATGCCCTAGAGTTAGCAAAACTACGCCTGGTACTAAAATAGCGATAAAAGCTGGTGCAAGAGTATGTGCAAAGAAATATTCAACCATTTCTACATCTTGTGTCGCCATAGAAACTAAATCTCCAGAACGCCGCCTCGTTAGATAGGCTGGAGCTAAAGCATCAAGTTTACGAAATAGATCGATACGCATTTCCGTAAGCATGCGAAATGCCATGTCATGAGCTACCCAAGATTCTAACCAATGAAATATTCCAGCAATTGGTGCTAGAACTGCAAGCATATATAGGTATGGCAGGTAGACCTCTCCTGCTTTGACCGCGGCTACCGCCAACGCACCCGCAACACCTATTCCAATGAATGCCATCACTCGGGTAACGCCACAAAATAATGTCAAACCCACCTTACCTCGCCACGGCCTTACCTTCAAAAACATGACCTTGATGGCCTCACCCCAGCCCAACTCTTGCGCACTAATTATACCCTCATCAAGGCTCTCAACGTCCTCTAATAGATGGTTGGTATCTTCATGAGGGCCTATAACATCGTCTCCTGCTTCCACGCCTTTGACTCCTACACCCTCCTGTGCCTGGGCTGCCATTAAATCGCGATAAGGCCCTGTGCGAGAAATCAATTCCATATGGGTGCCACTATCAACTAGCTTGCCCCCATCCATAACTAGTATGCGATCGCAATCGATGACGCTAGACAAACGATGGGCAAAGACCAACGTTGTGCGGTCTTGCATTAGCCGATTCAGAGCTTCCTGGATAAGCCATTCGTTTTCTGCATCAACCGCAGAAAGCGCTTCGTCAAGAACAAGGATGTTTGCATCACGTAGAAGGGCCCTAGCTATGGCTATACGCTGTCGCTGACCACCCGAGAGTTTTATCCCTCGCTCACCTATTATTGTGTCATAGCCATCTGGCAATTTGCTTATAAATTCATGGGCATTAGCAGCAACTGCAGCTTTGCGAACCTCATCTTTACTTGCATCTGGCTTTCCAAAAATTAAATTTTCCATGACAGATCCATGGAATAAGTGCGTATCCTGGCTGACCACGGCCAGTTGACCACGTAAGGTAGCAAAATTTAATTCACGAATATCGACACCACCAATTTTTACTTCACCTTCGTTAGGGTCGTAAAGCCTCAACAATAGTTTAAGGATTGTCGACTTACCTGAGCCACTTGCACCAACAACGCCAACTCTTTCCCCTGCCTTCACTTCAAAGGTTACATGCTTATGAGCCGGCTCCTCCGAACCAGGATAACGGAACACGACCTCCCTAAACTCTAGCGTGGAGGATAAATCCGACGGTGCTTCCTTACTAGATTGGTTAATTACCGGCTTATTTTCAAGAATATTGAAAATACCAATGGCAGCGGATTGACCCACCATCCCATTATGTAATAATGCGCGAAGGTCTCGAAGAGGCCTGAACGCCTCTGTACCCATCATTAGGATAATCAAAAGAGTTTGCAGACTTGCATCCCCATTGCTTACCCTCCAAGCGCCAACTCCCAGTGCAACGGCTGCACCTATCGCGATCCCAGCATCGGTAATTCCCCTTGCTAGCGCATTTGTCGCGAGAACCCACATCGTTGACCGGAATAATTCGTGAGCTCTTTCACTCAAAAGCTTTAACCTAGTTTTGGATTGTCCAAAAGCCTTCAAAGTAGCCAACCCATGTATAGAATCTAAAAAGTCTGCGGCAAATGCTTTGTAGGCACGAGAACGCGCTAACGCATTTTTATAATCCCAGGCATGAAATCCAGCGGGCATAATCAAAGTTAAAAGAGCCGCAACCAATAAAACACCTGCAATATAGACATCAAAATATGCGGCAAACCCCGCTATTAAAACTGGCGTAAGCGCTGCTACAAACAATTGAGGTAAATATTGGCCAAAGTATGTTTCTAATTGTTCAACACCATCTATAAGCGATGTAATAACATCACCAGTCCGCTTTTGTCCGAAGTGCGCGGGTCCCAACTCAACAATCTTATCATAAATGATGCGTCGCAAACGCCTCTGAACTTGAGCCGCTGTACGATGCGCCGCCATAGTGCGGATATGCTCAAGTACACCACGCACCAGCATAGTGACAGCAACTAACACAACAGGAAGCAGCATTTCATCTAGCTGTTTCCCTTTGAAGATTGCACCGAGCAACCATCCCAATAACGCAAGACGCAGGATTCCAACGGAAGCTGCTAGTAAGCCAATACCAACGGTCACTGCGATGCGGAGACGAAGTCCTTCCGTAAATGCCCATAGCCGCCAATCAAAATACACTGTCTCTTATCCTCCTCTAAGAAACACTTCCCCAGCCTGAAAGAACCGGGGACCAAATTCAATAGTTCCAGAAACTCACTACGCGTGTCTAGCGCGAACGTAGTTTTGGGTCTAATGTATCACGCACTGAGTCGCCAAATAAGTTAAATCCAAAGACCGCTAGGGATATAGCAATTCCTGGCCAAATCGCAACCCACGGAGCACTCTCAGCAAACTCCTCCGCACCGCCCTGGAGCATTAATCCCCATGCTGGCGTCGGCTCCTGCACACCCATACCAAGATAACTTAAAGATGCCTCCAGTAAAATTGCCTGACCCAGGAATGATGTTAGCATTATCAGATATGGCGCCATAACGTTAGGCACCATATGTCTTAAAATTATGCGCATATCAGAAAAACCCAGGGCACGGGCGGCATCTACATAGGGAATTTCTCGTATAGCTAGCGCATTAGAACGAACCACGCGTGCACATTGCGGTACAAATGGGATAGTGATGGCAATTATAACGTTTTGGGTACCAGGACCAAGCGTCGCAACAACGGCAAGCGCTAAAATAATCAAAGGAAAAGCCATTACAACATCAACAATACGTTGTACGATTAAGTCAAACATCCCTCCAAAATAGGCACTAGCTACTCCAAGAACCAGACCAAGGGTGGCACCGACAATAGCACATGTAAACCCGACCAAAAGTGCGGTCCGCGCTCCGTAAATAATTCGAGTCAATAAATCACGACCAAACTGATCCGTCCCCAGCCAAAACGTATCATCTGGCGGCATCAACATATGCTCCAGAGAGTTAAGTTCCGGGTCGAATACAGTCAACAACTCCGCAAAGATGGCCATCAAGATCATCAAAACCACTATGCCACCCCCCGCAGCGCCAAGCGGTTGTTTCCGAATCAGCTCAAAAAACACCTGAAAAAAAGGCCTCTTTTCGGAAAGCTCTTCAAAATCCGATTCTACCTCAATCTCACTAGTATTCAACATAATGAATCACCCTAGCTATAACGGATACGCGGGTCTAACCACGCATAAAAAATATCTACAAATAAGTTTGTAAATATGAAAATTACCACAACCAACTTAACCAATTGCTGTGTCATATTAAAATCTTGTGCGCCAACCGACTCGACAAACAATTTGCCTAATCCATTCAAGTTGAACACTTGTTCTGTCACAACCAAGCCCCCCATAAGAAAGGCGAACTCAATTGCAATAATGGTAACAACTGGCAGCAATGCATTTTTCAGGGCATGCCGATTTATTATAACTTTTTCCATTAACCCCTTAGCTCGAGCTGTACGGACATAATCTTCTCGTAAAACCTCAAGTAAAGCGGAGCGCGTCATACGTGTTGCCACAGCCGAATAACGGTATCCCGTAGCAACGGCCGGCCAAATCAATTGTGATAAATTCCGTACAGGGTCCTCCCAAATTGGAACATAATCGATCGGGGGCATCCACGGCTCTCCCCACATAGCTTGCGTAATAATTAACATTCCTAAGATAATTAATATTCCAAGCCAAAAAGACGGCATAGCAATACCAGCTATAGAAAAAGCACGTACGATATAGTCAATCCAGGTATCTTGCTTAACCGCAGAAATAATCCCCAAAGGAATAGCGATCATAATCGCTACCGCCGTCGCCATAATCGCAACTTGCAGGGATAGCTCAAAGCGGATACTGATTTCGTGAACGACCGGGAAACCGGTCCACATTGAATCGCCCAAATCAAAAACAACATACCCCCAAAGAAAGTCTAAAAACTGAACAAATAGAGGTTGATCAAGTCCAAGGTTTTTCTGACAAAGCGCTATTTCCGCTGGGTCAGCATAAAGTCCCGTGCCTGCCAAACGAAGTTCGCAAACATCCCCTGGAATCAGACGTAAAAGAAAAAAAACAAAGATCGCCGAACCAATAAGGGTCGGTATCATCATTAACAATCTTTTGGCAATATATTTAGACATTTAGTCTTTTACCGGACAATTAAAATTTCAAGAAAATCCCGCCCGGCGCAGTTTACGGACCGGGCGGGTGTCAATTACGAGTTAAAACAAACCTTACATATCTTACTTATCTAACCAAACGTTATCCAAATGCTGGTTTAAGTAATGACTTGGAGCAATTTTCCAACCCTTAACGTAGGAACGATGGGGATTGATTTTATACCACCAAAGCGTAATGAAAGCGACACTAGCATCATCAAGGACACGCTTTTCATACTGCCGAATGAGGGCTCGTTGCTCTTTCGCATCACCCGAGCGCAAAAGTTTCTCGTAAAGAGCATCAGCTTTTGCGTCGCCACCTTGCGAATAGTTATTACCCGCCGACGTCAAGAACTTGGTGATATCCGCAATAGGATTGATGACGGACTGACAGTTAAAGTCGATCGAAACATCAAAATCTTTTTTCTTCCGCAACGTAGCGTAAAACTGCGGAGATGGTTGAACACGTTGTTTAACTTTGAACCCAACTTTCTTCCACTGGTCAATAAGCCAAGTGCCAACAATCTTATAGGGCTGATCGACACCACGATTACTAAAGTCAATCGTTTTGCCTACGGCACCTGCGTCTTTGAGAAGTTTCATTGCTTCCGCGCGACTAGCTTTGATGTCCTTTGAATACCCTGCTAACTTGAGAAGCTCACTTTCGTTTGCTGCAAAGCTATGCTGTGGATAAACGACACCACCAACCGTTTTGACGATAGCTATCCTACTGAGATATTTTGATCCACCCCAACGGTCTATAGCCAAAGTAAGTGCTTTTCGAACGCGCACATCATCGAATGGTTTGCGCTTATGGTTCGGCGTAGCCATAAGGACACAGTTCCAATCGCTTTCCTGAACAGTTATCTTCTTTCCAAGGGCCTTCACCAAATCATCACGATGCTTTGGCGGAAAACCACGGAATTCAATTGCCGCACGATCTCCTCGGATAGCATTAACGCGTACGGCAAGTTTAGGCGCCGAAATCGCCTTTATACCATCCAAATACGGCCGACCTTTATGATGGTAAGTCGGGTTGCGAACGCCCTCAACAAAGGAACCTTTTTGGTGCTGCACGAACTTAAACGGGCCAGTACCGTTAATATTTTTCGTGTGCCACGTATAACCATGTGCATCGAGATCCTTCTTTGCATAAATGAAGTTAAACGGTAACGCCAGAGCCGGAATGAAAGAACCGGTTGGAAATTTAAGTTTCATAGTAAGCTGGTAATCGTTATCAACGTTCACCGACTCAACTGCCTTAAAGAAGGCTTTTCGCGCACTCGGAATACCTTTTGGTGGGAAAATGATCTTATCCATTGTAGCCTTCACGTCGTGCGCTGTCATTTGCGTCCCATCATGGAATTTGACATCCTTGCGGATCTTGAAGGTAAACTTAGTACCACCCTCTTCGCCTTTCGGAACATCTCCTTCACACACATCACAAACGAAATCACTTGGGTCCGCTGGATTATCCGGATTGACGCGAATTAGCGTCGAGTAGAATGGCCTGATCGGGTGAATCATGCCGAATGTAGTTTCTTTATGACCATCGTAGGATGGTATTTTGGAACCTACCACGTAGTTAAGAGTGCCACCCCGTTTGGGCGCGGCATCAGCAAAGGCTCCGCTCAAAGCCACACCGGCTCCAATTACGGCGGATATCGCCAATTTGGCTGTAAAATTTTTCATCTTGGTCTCCTTCTAAATGAAATGCAGAACCTCCCAGTTCTAATTGTAATGTGACACCTACAGCAAAAGGCACTCACACCTCTGTACAGGCCACCCAGTGGCCTGGTCTAACTTCCCGTAATTCGGGAAACTGGTTCGAACACTTCGCGACTGCCTTGGGGCACCGCGGGTGAAAAACACATCCTGATGGCGGGCTTATAGGACTTGGAATTTCGCCCTTGATAATTTTGTGCTCACGGCTGTTCTCCAGATCTGGATCGGGAATTGGAACCGCCTCAAGTAGAGCCTGCGAATAAGGATGGATAGGATTATCGAATAATTCGTCACAATCAGCTAATTCCACCATATGTCCCAAATACATTACAGCGACGCGATGGCATATGTGACGTACCACACTTAAGTCGTGCGAAATAAACAGATAGGTGAGCCCAAATTCATCGCGCAAGTCTTCCAATAAATTTATTACTTGGGCCTGAATTGATACGTCCAGAGCAGAAACAGCTTCATCACAAATTATAAATTCTGGGTTCATTGCAAGTGCTCTAGCAATCCCAACGCGCTGGCGTTGACCGCCTGACATCTCATGCGGATAGCGATCGTAGAAATTCGCCTTTAGTCCACAAGTAGTTAGCAGATCAACCGCACGCTTTTGTCGTGCATCCTCATCGGGAAAAATATTATGCACTTTCATGGGCTCCGTAATAATCTCTCCTATCTTCATTCTGGGGTTCAGAGAACTAAACGGGTCCTGAAAAATCACCTGAATTTTTTTTCGGACATCAATCATCGCCTTATCATCAAGGCCATTAATGTCCTGACCATGAAACATTATCTCTCCTGAAGTCGGGTTTTCCAACTGCAGAATGCAGCGTCCGGTAGTAGTTTTACCACAACCTGATTCACCAACCAGCCCTAGTGTTTCGCCTTTCATTATCTGGAAGCTAAGGCCGTCCACAGCTTTTACCGACGCCACGACTCGTGGGATCAGGACTCCCTCGGTAACCGGAAAATGCATCTTGAGCCCACGAACATCAATCAAGACTTCGCCCGTGGGGTTCCCTCGATAATGCGAACTATCTTGGACGGCGGCCTGACCAGACGGTGTCATGAGGCCTCCTGCAAGCTAGAAACCAATTTATCTTTTTGAAAACACGCCGTGAAGTGTCCAGAGCCCACATTCTCAAGGGGCGGAAGTCCCTTAGCGCATTCATCCGTGGCATAACGGCAACGTGGCCGGAAAGCACATCCACCATCAAGCATGGTTAAATCGGGAGGCTGGCCCTCGACAGGATCCAACTTTGCCTGACGAGGCTGGTCCATACGTGGTACCGATTTGAGCAACGCCAGAGTGTAGGGATGATGCGGACGATAGTAGATATCTGCTGCGGACCCATACTCAATAATTTTTCCAGCGTACATAACATTCACCCGATCCGAATATCGTGCTACTACACCCAGGTTATGAGTGATTATAATCATAGCGACACCCAAGTCGCGCGTCAGGTTTTTCATTAACTCCAGTATCTGCGCTTGTATTGTCACATCAAGTGCAGTCGTCGGCTCATCAGCGATAATCAATTTAGGCTCACAGGCTAAAGCCATAGCTATCATCACACGTTGTCGCATACCTCCCGAAAGATGGTGAGGATACTGTGCCAACCGTCTTTCAGGCTCAGCAATTCCAACCATATCAAGTAGTTCGACAGCTCGTTTTCGCGCCTCGTTTTCGGTAGCACTAGTGTGCGTAAGCATTGTCTCCGTGAGCTGCAAACCGATCGTTAATACTGGATTAAGAGAGGTCATAGGCTCCTGAAAGATCATTGAAATATCTTTGCCACGAACGTCACGCATTTCATCTTCAGGCAATTGCAGCAAATCGCGCCCAGCAAAACGAATAACACCTTCCGTAATTTTCCCAGGAGGCCATGGAATTAACCGAAGAATCGACATTGCTGTCACTGACTTTCCACAGCCAGATTCCCCGACAACAGCAACTGTTTCGCCTTCATCGACCGTATATGAAACGCCATCAACGGCCTTCACTGTACCAGCGGAAGTGAAAAACTGCGTCTTCAAACCATCAATCTCAAGAAGAACTCCCAATCTTCCCGCCTTTCTTGTGGCTATAAAGTTTTCTTATATTTTATATAAGTTAGCACGGTAGATTTCCCGTAGCACCCTGTCAATTACCAAAACAAATCTATTGGAGCGTGAAAACTCCTTATTTTTTCAATCTTTATTATATATTGAACCCTTAAACACTTCCAGAATGCAGGTCCTATAACATGAGAGGCGGGCATATTAAAAACATCTTTTCATCCCCTCCACAAAATTCAGTTTGATAGAACCTTGCCGCATACGAGCGAATACGTCTAAATCACACTGAAATCAACCAAACTTAGTGGAGGAAATACTGTGTCAGATGAACAATTTAAAAGTGGCCTAAAATATCGTACAGAAGTTTTGGGGAAAGAATACGTTGAAACATCTCTTTCTAAAGCAGACGATTTCAATAGAGATTTTCAACGTATGATAACGGAATATTGCTGGGGCGGATCATGGGGACGCGGAGTATTACAAAAGCGCGACCGATCAATCCTCAATCTGGGTATGTTAGCAGCCAGCAACCGGCCACACGAATTTAAACTGCATTTACGTGGCGCTATCACTAATGGGATCACTCTTCCAGAACTTCGCGAAATACTTATTCAAATTTCCATCTATTGTGGTGCACCGGCTGGAGTAGACAGTTTCCGGCTGGCGCGTGACGTATTAGCAGATCTTGATATTGACCCCTCAAATATAGATTCGGAGTAATCATGAAACCTGAAAAACTAGGATTCGTCGGCCTTGGCCAAATGGGAGCCCCTATGGCTAAAAATATTGCTAAAAAGGGCCTCGATTTGAGTGTTTTTGATAAAGCCGGAACACGCGAACGCGCGCCTGATAATACCAGCATAGTTGACAGTATATCGGCCCTGGCTAAATGTTGCGACACTATATTTCTCTCAGTGCCTGACGGTGAAGCATCTCTTTCGGTCATCAGCGAAATAATAACAACTAATGACCGTCGCGTTACGGTTGTCATTGATCTATCTACGGTTGGCCCAGCAGCCGCTCGCGAGGGAAACATCCAGTGCAAAGAGGTTGGGATTACTTACATGGATGCGCCCGTATCTGGCGGTCAGGCTGGTGCCGAAGCTGGTACTATATCCATCATGATGGCAGGCGATAGAGACACTAAATCAGAACACGACGAGATTTTACACGCATTTGCAAAAAACCCTTTTTATGTAGGGAATGAGCCTGGCCAAGGACAAGCCTTAAAAATTCTTAACAATTTTTTGTCCGGCACCGCCATGATAGCCTCAACTGAAGCGATCCTCTACGGCCTCTCGCAAAACCTAGAGATGCAAACTATGCTTAACGTCCTTAATGTTTCAACAGGTCAAAACACCGCGACATCGGACAAATTCCCCAACCGCATATTAACCGAGACGTTTGACGCAGGATTTGCTACCGCACTAATTACAAAAGATGTTAATCTCTTCATTGAAAACGCGATGAACGCCGGCATATCAACAAACGTTGCAGATACAGTTGGTCGAATTTGGAATGAAGCTAACGACGCACTTCCAGACTCCGACTTCACTCTAGTATTTAAGCATTTACGGGACCAAATTAAGGCAACAAAAACTTAGCGGTCATATAAATACTCTTCAAATAGCAATGGAAGCGCGCTAAGCTGGCTTGGAGGCTCAACTGGCTGCACAGCATGAAGATAGCTTTTGTCAAGTTCAGCAAATTTTGTAACGCCCAATAAGCCTAAGCATATACGAATTTCGTCCTCGAGTAGTTGCAACATTCGAGCTACTCCAATAGAGCCCGCAGCTCCAAGCGCAAGTCCTTGCAACCTTCCTATACCAACCGCATCTGCTCCAAGAGCCATAGCCTTTACTATATCAGTACCACGCATAAAACCACCGTCCACATAAACTTCAACCCTACCCCCGACGGCCTCAACAACTTCTGACAAAACCTCAACACTACCACGACCATGGTCCAATTGCCGGCCACCGTGATTAGACACATAAATGGAATCAATACCGCTTTCAACGGCAAGAATGGAATCTTCTGCTGTTGCCACACCCTTAAGAATTATTGGAATATCAAACTTCTTGCGAATTCTTTCGACATCACTCCATGAAAAACGATATTGCCACTCAATCGCTTGAGGAGTACGCCTAGAAGTGGTCCTATAACGCTTAGTTGTATCGCGCTCACGGCGACCGTAGTAATCAAGATCAACAGTAAAGGCGATGCCAACATAACCTGAATCAATTGCACGGCTTATATGACCATCTACCCAACTTGCGTCCCCACGGACGTAAAGCTGAAAAAGTTTTGGGTAGTTAATGGCGTTAGCTACAGCCTCAAGACCGGGCTCAGTTCGTGAAGAAACCATATGAATGACGCCGGCTTCTGCTGCCGCTAAAGTTGGAGCAACGCCACCGTCAGAATCAAAATCTTGCAAAGCGCCAATAGGTGCTAATATTACCGGTAAATTAAACTTATGTCCGAGCAAAATGCCGCCACAATCAATGTTTTCCACATCACGCAATACTCGAGGTCTAAATCCTAACATGTCCAATGCCATACGATTGCGCCGCAATGTGGTTTCAGTCTCAGCGCCACCCATTAGGTAGTCCCATGTCTCAATGGATAAATTTTGTTTTGCCACTCTGGCGAACTCATGCAGAGTTTCATAATTCTGAAAGTCTGTAATTGTACTAACACCGATCATAAATTTTCACTCATGTACTGGTTTGGGTAGCACAATCACTGCATCACGGTCCGCATATATATACTCCCCAGGACGAATAAGGATTCCTCCCATAACCAATTCACCGCCTTCAATACCTATACCATCTGTCCGAGGTCGCATCGATGTGACCCCGATCGCTTTCACGCCAAAATCTAATTGCACGAACTCATGACTATCCCGAATAGCGCTGTTGAAAATTAAACCGGACCAATCATGTTCAAATGCTAGATTTGCGATATTACCACCGCACAAAGCGCGCCTCATCGAACCTCTGCCATCGACTACCAAAATCTTGCCACTGCCGCCCTTGCACAATATCTCGCGCAACCCTTTATTGTCCTCATAAGTCCCAAAGGTTACGGCCTTTCCATGAAAATCCTCACGGTCCGAAAAATCTCGAAACTGCAGTTCACAAACCCTTGCATTGGGATATTCATCGCAGATATCGGCGGTACGGATAATAGTTCGAGATCCAACCATTGCTTGTCCCTCCTTTTAAATTTCCAGAGCGCAACTTAAGAGTTTTCTGAATAACCTACAAACTTCCTTTAAACAAAACCGAAATTGAATAAAATTAATTTATTTTTGGTCAAACGAAATACAACGTCAGCACTCATAAAGTTAACCGTCCCTCACGAAAGGTAAAAACCAGTAACACAACTCCTAAAGCTGTTGCGAAGGCAGTTACTAACCACCCCGCCGCATAATCGCCCCCAAAAAAGTCCATAGCAGCACCAAATATAATCGGGCCAACAAACCCACCAATGTGGACTCCCAACATATTGTAACCTACAGCGGAACCTGTAAGCCTAGGATCTACCGCCTCAACTGAGATGGCTTGGGCAACTGGAGCAAATGAGGCAATGGTTATACCAAGGCCTACCGTTAATAATAGCCCTAACCCGAGACCAGCGCCATCAAATATATGGCCAACGCTACCCATAGAAGCCAGAAACACTGCCGCAACCCCACAAATCCATGCCTTCAAGACCTTTCGCCGTCCCTTAAATGCCTTATCGCTAAGTGTACCCCATCCAATTCGGGCGATAGCACTTACTGTTTGCGCTAACCCCATTGCAAACGCAGCCATAGGCTGGCTCGCACGTAACACATCCGTTAGAAAAAGGGTTAAAAAACCAAAAAAATTAGTCTGGCCAATATTTAGTAATCCCGAAAGCATGGCATAAATATTGAAATTTGTATCCCGAACCACCTCGCCAATAGTTGCCAACAAGCTTAAACTTTGTTTTTTCTCAACGAATCTCTCATATCGAAACAAGTTAATACAAAAAATACCGTTTATTGCTATTATTATAGCGACACCATACATAAGCAACTGCCAGTTAATATCGGCCGCGAGAGCTCCATTTAATGCCGCTAGCAAGCCACCCAAGGGGACTCCAACCTGCTTTAAACCCATGGCCAAACCTCGATGCTCTTTTGGAAACCATGCAAGTACCCCTCGTGCGGTAGACGGGTTAGTTAAGGAATAGCCGAAACCCATAAATACCATGCCCAAAACACTCGCTTTATAGTCTGGTGCTAACGCGACTATAAGAGCGCCTATGACCATTGTGAAATGCGATATAATCAGCGCGAAAGTAATACCATAGCGGTCAGTAATGCTCCCCGCAGGTAAAGAGCCTATTGCCTGCGCTCCATAATATGCAGAAACAAACGTACCAAAGAGTGCAGCGGATAGCTCAAATTCACCCCTAATTACTGGGGCCATTGCCAACACGGAAACGACGTTTAAAGTGCCAACCGCGTGGGAAAAGACTAGAGCGGGCAAACAGCATAGCCAAGGGTTATATATAGCTTTTAGGTTATTCTTATCAGCTTCCATGATATTTGGCTTCTTCTTACCTAAAAGGTAATGGAACGCCATCCATTCCATGAAATGATTGTTCTAAATGACGTAGCACAGTCGGTGCCAAGTCAACAGCCGCAGTAGGTTGCATATGAACAGACGATGGTTTAACCCCGCCCCCAATCGCAATTAGAAAAGGGTTTTGTTCATTAGGACCAAGACCGCCGTGCTGTCCAACACCTGGGATAGTTTTAGTACTAAACCGATCAAGAAAAGCATCGCTCTCTCCAACCACACCATATTCATTGATGGTATCCAACTTGGCACCATCTATAGCAATAGCAAGTGGACCATCCTTTGATTGCCCCAAATGAATAAGTTCATCACCCGTATAAATTTCACCTACACCCTTAACACTCGACAACCATTCCAAAATTCCTTGCAATTCGCTCATGGCTTCCTTGGATAAATAGATAAACGCGCTCAGCCCCTGGGATGCAACGACACATTCGCGAGAATTTCGACTAGCCTTAAATCCGGCCTCGATTAGCGCACCTTCGAGATCAATTATATTTCCAATCGTTTCATGGCCATGATCGGAACATATTAACAGTAGGACCTCGTCATCGTTGCAATCTAACGCCGAGATTGCATTAGCAACCCGGCCCACATTAGCGTCCGCAGCTGCAATAGCTTCTAAATGCTTTGGCGAACCCAAAGCAGACCCATGCTGGGAATGATCGGGCTCACATTGCCAAAGCACAGAAAGTGCGGGCTTTCGTTCTTTCAAAACTTCCTCAATGAAGCGTGTTGTCATTAAAAAATCACCTTCTGCATCATGAGTAACCGTCAACGCGTCATCGGAATTGATTGGAATCAGACCAGGGCCAAAGGAGCCAGAGCGATGATATACATATCCGAAACCATCCGGATCCTGAAAATACGCTGCCCCTGGAGAAACATTAGAAAAGACTATAGACTCGCCATGTTTCTCTAGCCGTTCTGCCAAAGTTGGAACGTTGAGGGTTTTCCCTGTCGCACTACGTAAACGATCTCGAAAATCGGGAGCCCCAGCACTCAATGGCACTAATCCATTTCCTTCATCCAAAGCTATGGTATTTCCTTGCAAACCATGACCCGCAGGATAACAACCTGTGGCTATTGAGGCAGATGTCGTTCTCGTAGTAGATGGAAAAACGCTCTTATGTGCTGCGAAGCGACAACCCTTACTCATCAACCGACACAGATTTGGTGTCCATTCTGGTTTTAAAAAATCAGTCCGCAATCCATCACAAACAACGATTACTGACCGCCTCTCAACCATTTTCGCTCCACCACTTAACACTTATCGCGTATTAAGTCGTACCAAAGCGTCTACAGCGATGACACCTTCGCCGTCTCGCCTCACCATTAATGGATTTATTTCCGCTTCTGCCACGATAGGGTCTAGAGCTAAAGATGACAGCGAAGCGATCGCATTTGCTAGGGCATCGCAATCTCCTTTAGGTAAATTCCGGAAACCTTTAATAAGGGAAAGCCCCTTTACTTCGTCAATCATCTGAGAGGCAATGTCCTTATTTATAGGGGCTAGCCTAACTGAGAAGTCTTTATAAAGCTCAGCTAAAATGCCACCCATGCCCAATACTACAATAGGACCAGCTTCAACATCACGGCGAAACCCCAGCAAGACTTCCGCCTGGGCATCTATCATTGGTTCAACCATTATCCCTAGTAGAGATGCTTCAGGCATGTAATTTGCCGCCGAATAACAAACCTCTTTCATGGCTTTATGTAATTCTATTTTATTACCAATCCCGAGCGCTACACCCCCGGCCTCCGTCTTATGGTGCAAATCCGGCGATATTACTTTAACGGCCAAGGGGTAGTTTAGATCGTCAGGAATATGGGCCTCTGGTCCAGATAGAATAACTGGCTGCGTGGTAGAAATGCCAAGTGCCTTTAAGATTTCGCGTCCTGCAACCTCATCTAAGTTGGGTCCGTTATTCACCGTTAGTTTCTTTTTTACAGCAGTCGGTAGTTTTCGTGTTTCCGGTATTTTAAGTGGAGGCTTCCAATCCAAAAGTGCACGAACTCCATCCGCACAGGCCTCCGGTGTATGAAATGCCGCTATACCAGCAGAACGAAGCCGTTCGAGTGAATGCGGAGCGTCAGGAGCAATGAAAGTAGCTAAGGGTTTTCCTGTTTTTTGAGCGTCAATTATTGGCGCTACTGCCAATTGTGGATGAAATTGCCCAGACGATCCAACCACAGCGACCACAGCATCAACATTTTCATCATCAAACAAAACCTCAAGCGCAGTTTTATATAGGCCTTCACGTGTACCAGCCATTGTTAGATCTATTAGTCTACCCTCACCCAAATTCAGATCGTTCTTTGCAAGTACTTCTAATAAGCGCTCCGAAGCCGGAACCAACTCAAGTCCTGCCGCTCCCAATTTGTCCACCACCATAGCCGCGCCACCACCAGTGGTAGTAATAACGGCAACACGGTTACCACCAGATGGCTTTGATTTCGCTACCAATGCAGGCAATTCAAGCAATGTCTCCATCATTTCAACCCGTAAAATTCCATGATTCTGGAGAAAAGCATCAATCGCCGCATCGTGTCCCGCTATCGCACCAGAATGGGATACCGCTAATTCCCGCCCTACCTCCGAGCGGCCAAGCTTATAGGCAATAACAGGTTTGCCTGCGTCATATGCATATCTTGAAGCCTTTCCCAGTGCCTCTGCATCGCGCACTCCTTCAAGAAATAACAAAATTATTTCCGTGTTTCTGTCTTCAACCAATACCTCGATCAACTCTGGGATACCTAAATCGGCCTCATTACCAATAGAAAGTAATGAGGAAAAACCAATGCCTCGAGCCGCTCCTCGTGACATCAATGCTCCCAACATCGAACCACTTTGTGAAATCACACCCAAGTTACCAGCGGGCAAATTTTCCATTTCGAGTATCGCATTTATGGAAAGCGTCATGGGTGTATTTAAATCAATTGATCCCATGGAGTTGGGGCCAGCAATCCGCATTCCACTGGCTTTAGCTATGGCAACTATTTCCTCCTGTAATGCCAATCCTTCCACTCCAGTTTCAGCAAAACCATCTGAATAGATAGTCGCCACCTTGACACCCGCCGCTGCACAATCCTCAACAGCATTCAATACGGCTAACTTGGGTACCATGATCAACGCTTGTTCGATGCCAGGTGGTGCATCTACTGCTTTTGCGTAAGCCTTTTCACCCTGCACTGTTTCGCGATTAGGATTTATAGGCACGACCCTCCCCGGATATCCATGAGCTTTGAGAAAACGCTGCGGCCGCCCGGTATTTTTTTTTGGATCATTAGAAGCCCCATAAAGTGCTACTGCAGTCGGCCTCAACAGTGCTTCAACAAGAGAATAGCTCAATAAATTTTTCCTATTTGGTTTCCGGTGGCCGTTGCGGGAAACGGCGTTCAAACACAATCTCTGCCAATCGATTTTTCATCATTTCTATGGACCCTCCGGCAATCTGCCAGCCACGCGTACGACGGAAACAATACTCAACAAGATTATCTTGACTATAACCGGCTGCACCTAATACCTGCATAGCTTCATTAGCGGCCGAAAACCCAGCCAAATTGCAGGCATATTTTGCCATCGTTGTTTCCTCTGCAGATGGCAGGCCATTATCAGCATTGATTGCAGCTCTGTACAAAAGAAGCCTCGCAGAATCTAGTTGAACCTTCAATTCAGCAAATTTCCATTGTAACCCCTGGAACTCACACAAGGGCCTCCCAAACTGTCTGCGCACCAAAGCGTGATCACGCGCGATATCAAATGCTAGCTGGCCAAGAGCCAGAGAACGAGCAGAATTACCGATCCGTTCTACATTGAAACCTGTTATTTGTTTCTTGAAGCCCCCCTTGCCCAGAATTACGTTTTCTGTACCAATATAAACATCTTCAAAATAAAGTTGCGCCCATTCCTCCCCTCCGAGGTACCGGACAGGATGGCCTTGAGTAAATCCATCCATTCCGCGCTCTACAATAACCGAACCGATACCATTCACACCGGGTCCGAACCTTACATAAACGAGAAATAGATCAGCCTCTGGGCTGTGTGAGCCAAATACCTTGCTTCCATTTATACGGAACCCTTGACCGTCTGGAGTTGCCGACGTGATTAAATCCGTAACCGCTGATCCGGCCTCAGGTTCCGACATTGATACAGTAATAATTTTTTCACCCGTCAGCAAAGGGTCCATAAACCGTTTTTGCTGATCTACAGTGGCATACTCACCAAAAGTTCGTATGGCGCCAAAATTGCCCGCTTGAACAACATCCGCACTCCTCGGACAGACACTAGCAATTGTTTCAATGGCCAATACTGCGTCCATTAGGGAGCCTCCGACGCCTCCAACATCCTCTGGGATAGTAATTCCCATCAAGCCCTGATCAGCTAAAAGGGCCCCAATCTCGCGTGGAAATTTTCTCTGGTATGCGCGAGCTAACGCACCTTCGGCCAGATGACGTTCAGCGAAACTTCGCACGGACTCACGGAACATCCGTTGTTCTTCCGTCATCTCAAAATTCATCATATCAACATCGGAATATAATTGATGGCAAAAAATTTATTCTCATGAAGATATCCTGAGATCTTTCTGTGTAAAGAGCGTTTGGGTGAATTAAAG
>PBLS01000082.1 GCA_002721825.1 Magnetovibrio sp. | reverse complement strand
TCGCATATGTAGCGTCAGCGCCACGCACCGTGATGGCCCTACCATATATAAATAGCCAAACACGCGCGGAATACTATTGGTATTTGAGTCAAGTTTCGGATGTTATAGACACGGGACCTTATCCACGCCATGAAATCGAACGGCATGCGACTTTTGTGTCATATTTCACAGGAGAATCGCCTGCGCCGGTCCCCCCCCAACTGAATTGGCGGGAGACGCCTGTAAATTTGCCTATCGAAAAGCCCTATGTGGTTTTTAATCCTGGTTCTAATGAAAGAGGTAGATGTTGGCCTCTGGATAATTATAAATCTTTAGCAAATCGTCTTACTGCTTATGGCTGGCAGGTGGTTTTTGTTGGAAAAACGTCGGAGAATCTGGCATTAAATGATGCCTCTGTATCCTATGAAGATGAATTGATTTTAGACTTAACCGGCAAAACCACCCTGCCGCAGCTATTCGATATCATGAATCATTCAGTCCTTGTTGTAAGCAATGACTCAGGCCCGGCGCACGTAGCCGCTGGACTGGGAGTGCCTACAGTTATTGTTCTCGGTGGAGGCCATTTTGGCTGTTTTGTGCCTTATCCGGAGAGTATTCGACCAGCTAACACGCGCTTTGTTTATAAACGGATGAATTGTTATCATTGCTTTTGGCGCTGCCATAAACGTGAGAGCCTCGCGGATTCGTTTCCCTGTATAGCAGCCGTCACGGTTGACCATGTTTGGAGCGTCTGTGCTGAATTTCTACCCGAAAGTGGACCAATATGAACACATGGCGAGATTCAATTGGCGTTTATGCCAATTCGAGGGTCTTAGCTTTTTTATTTTTGGGGTTTTCAAGCGGCCTCCCGTTTGGCGTAGTCGCGGAGCCTTTAACGGCATGGCTAGCAGAATCTGGCGTTACAAAGACAGCAATTGGTTTATTCGCATTGGTAAGTTTACCCTATTCGCTAAAATTCGTTTGGGCACCTTTGATGGACCGTTTGTCTCTGCCGGTTCTGACGAAAGCCTTTGGCCGTAGGCGGGGTTGGGCACTCGTTACACAGGTTGCTCTGTTTGGTGCGGTACTCGGTCTTGGGTTAACTAATCCGGCTATAAGCCTATGGTGGACGGCAGTTTTTGCTTTAATCGTAACGTTTGCTTCTGCAAGCCAAGATATAGTGATCGATGCCTACCGGGTTGAATTATTGGAAGAGGAGCAGCTTGCTGCAGGTGCCGCAACGGCGACTTTTGGTTGGCGCTTGGGTCAGGTTGGTTCTGGTGCAGCCGGTTTAATTCTTGCTGATTTATTTCCGTGGCATTGGGTATATATTGGAATGGCGTCACTAGTCTTCGTTGGAATTATAGCGATATTATTAAACCCAGAACCTAAGTCACCATCTTTGTCTGTTTCTGAGGGTGCCAAAAGCTGGATGAAGGATGCTGTGATTGGACCGTTTAAAGATTTCGTTGTTAGGCCAGGCTGGATAGCGATCGTTCTTTTTGTGCTTCTCTATAAGTTTGGTGATGCCATATTGGGGGTGATGAAAATTCCTTTCTTCATTGAGCTAGGTTTTACAAAAACGGAGATAGCGGAAATAGCTAAAATTTTTGGGTTTAATGCCATTATTGCAGGGGGGTTTTTAGGGGGAGTTATTCTAGCACGTACGGGTATATTGATTGGTCTTGCTATTTGTGGTTCTCTTATGGCCACCTCCAACCTTATTTTTGTAGTCCAAGCCTCGGTTGGTGCTGATCTTGGTTGGTTGACGATTACTATTGCAATCGAAAACATAACAACTGGTATGGGAACTACGGCCTTTGTTGCGTATTTGTCGAGTCTTTGCCACGCAGCTTATACGGCAACTCAGTATGCTCTGTTGACATCGCTTATGGCTTTTTCCCGGACTGTAATGTCGTCGGGCGCGGGTTGGCTTGCTGAACAGGTTGATTGGACGACCTTTTTCATTCTTACTACAATTGCAGCTCTACCCGGCTTATTAGTCCTATTTTGGTTGATTAAACATGATCAGCGAGAGCCTTTATGAAGCGCAATAAATTTTCTCGCATTAAAATTATTGAAGCCGATATTACAAAACTTGCAATAATTGCCATTGTTAATGCCGCAAATGAAAGTTTACTTGGCGGCGGCGGGGTTGACGGTGCTATTCATGCGGGAGCTGGGCCTGGCCTAATGGCAGATTGCAGAAAGCTTGGAGGCTGCTTAACCGGAGAAGCAAAGATTACTCGCGGCCATAGTTTACGGGCGCGTTACATTATTCATACGGTCGGACCGGTTTGGCAGGGAGGAGGAAACGATGAAGATATGTTGCTTGCGAACTGCTATAATAATTCGCTAAAATTAGCTTTGGAAAAAGGGATACAATCTATCGCGTTTCCTGCTATTTCCACAGGCGTTTTCGGGTTTCCACCTAAGCGAGCAGCTATCATAGCGGTTGAAACCATAGCCGAGTTTTTGGATCGCAGCTATGGTATTCAAAAGGTCGTTTTTTGCTGTTTTAGTGCGACCTCGGCATGCCATCATAAACATGCGCTTGTTGCACTGAAGGCTAGGCATTAGGTCGCCTGATTATAGGTAACAACGGTTTTAAAAACAGATATAGTTTAAGACCGGGTTTCCACAATCATTAAAGTATGCGTCTTGCCTCAATGTTTTAGACGGTAATATTCAAATCTATGAACACTATACCCGAAATATCCTTGCCAGATCATCCTGCGGTTATAGTAGGTGTTCGTCGTATATATTGGCTGAGAACAAATGGAGCGCCTGAAAGCTTAGATAGAGAAGATGCGGTAGCGCGTCTTACAGGTGGAGCTTGCCCTTTTGTGTGTCACGCTCGGCTTATGGAAAGGCGACTTGCAATTGAGCCGTTTATGGCTTTTGATATTCTAGAGCTGTATGCTTTTGTGCGACCGGCTCGCTTTACCATTCCAACTCCAAAGGGAATTTCCGAAAGCCTGGGCCTCACTTTGCCGGGCTCCATAGATGCGGAAGCTACTGCTTTACTAAAAATTGCTAAAGGCCTTTTAGGTGAGCTTGCGCTCTTGGCCGTTCAACAGCCAGAGCGGGCCCTGAGACTGGCAGAGCTGGCGCTATCTATGAAATGCGCAGGCTGGACATGGGGAACCTTGGTTTTTGATGTCTTAGGTGCGCCGAATGTACCAGATACCTTCTCTGAAATCCCTCGAGTCTGGCTTCAGCTGCCGGAATGGGAGGATGAAAATGATATTGTTTTTCCCGGCCATAATGCGGTAGACGGCAAGGCTGCGCGAATTCGTCTTGAAGAAATTCTAGGGCCTGCTTCTGAAAACCGAGCTGGGCAACACGACTATGTCGAAACGTGCGTAAATGCATTTGCTCCAAGGAATCGTTATGAAGTACCTAATATGGTTTTAGCTGAAGCCGGTACAGGTATTGGAAAGACGTTAGGCTATATAGCACCAGCAAGTTTATGGGCCGAGCGCAATGGAGGAGCTGTTTGGATAAGTACTTATACGCGTAATTTGCAACGTCAACTCGATGCTGAGCTCAGTCGTCTTTTCCCTATGCCTGCTGAAAAAAAAGCGCGGGTGGTTATTCGGAAGGGTCGCGAAAATTATATTTGCTTACTAAATCTAGCGGATGCTTCCGCGCGGACAGTGTTAACAAACAAAGATACAATTGTGTTAAGCCTGATAGCACGATGGGTTTTAGAGACCCGAGATGGAGATATGGTTGGGGGGGATTTTCCAGCATGGCTTATAGATATATTTGGAATGCGGCTTACTATTGGGCTAACGGATACACGGGGGGAATGCATTTATTCGGCGTGTGAACATTATCGCCGGTGTTTTGTTGAGCATACGGTGCGCCGCTCGAAGCAAGCTGACTTAGTTGTGGCGAACCATGCGCTTGTTATGGTTCAGGCAGCGCGTGGAGGTGGTGAAGAAGGAGTGCTGCCCACCCGGTATGTTTTTGATGAGGGCCACCAGATATTTGATGCGGCGGACAATGCATTTGCTGCACACTTATCGGGTAGAGAAGCTGCGGATCTCAGACGCTGGATTATTGGAGCAGAAAAAAGCGCACGTCACCGCGCACGCGGTTTGCGTGCTCGAGCTTTGGACATTGTTGTTCACAACGAGGAAGCGGCGCACAATCTGGAACAAGTCCTGATAGCTGCACGGTTTCTGCCTACGAGTGGATGGATTGACCGAGTTGCTAATGGTAACGTCATTGGCTCTACCGAAACTTTTCTAGCTTTTTTGCGTCAGCAAGTTTTTGCGCGCGATCCTAATGCTGATACGGCTTATAGCCTGGAAACCGAGACAATGCCTTTTGTGCCGGGGCTTCTTAATGCTGCGAACGAGCTTGGAGTGGATTTGATCAAGTTAGAAAAACCGCTTTACACATTGGCCAATAGCTTTGCAAAAATATTAGATAAAGAGGCAGCAGATTTAGATACGGGCAATCGCACGCGCATTGAAGGTTTTATCCGTGGCATTGAACAACGTGCTTTGCAACCGATATCAGCGTGGAAAGAGATGCTTGCCTGCCTGAAGAATGATCCACCCACGGAGTTTGTTGATTGGTTTGGGGTTGAGCGTGTTAATACGCTTGAGTCAGATGTAGGGTATCGCCGCCATTGGCTTGACCCAACGCGGCACCTTGCTGAAGTGGTGTATACACCTGCCCATGGTGTGCTGATAACATCGGCGACCCTACGGGACAGCGCTGAGGGGGACCAAGAAGCGGCTTGGAGGAACGCCGGGCATCGGACGGGAACAAACCACCTCACTTCTTCTACGATGAAGGCTTCTCATCTATCACCGTTCGATTACTCTGCACAAACACGAGTTTTGATCATAACGGATGTAAAAAGAGAAAATATTGATCAGGTTTCGGCGGCGTATCGGGAGCTTTTTTTGGCCTCTGGTGGAGGGGCTCTTGGATTGTTCACGGCTATTCATCGATTGCGCGCTGTTTATGAGCGAATTGCTGATGAGCTAGAGGATTCAGGCTTATCTGTTTTGGCCCAACATGTGGATGTTATGGATACGGGTACCCTTATAGATATATTTCGTGCCGAGGATGATACATGCCTACTTGGAACCGATGCAGTGCGGGACGGGATTGATATACCAGGCAAATCGTTAAGACTAATTATTTTTGATCGAGTACCTTGGCCCCGGCCAACGATACTGCATAAGGCCCGCAAGTCAGCATTCGGCGGCCAGGCTTATGATGAAGCGCTTGTAAGACTCAAGTTGAAACAGGCCTATGGCCGGCTGCTTCGTAGGAAATCCGATCGTGGGATATTCGTCTTGCTTGACCGGGCTGTGCCGAGCCGTTTGGCTACCGCTTTTCCGAATAACGTTGAGGTCATGCGCATTGGTCTGGCTGACGCAGTAAATCAGGTTCGAAACTTTTTATCCGAATACGATTAGTTCCTAGCGGGAAACCCTTAGTTGTAAGATTGGCCTTTCTCCACCCGAACATTGTCGTTTGACCACTCATTTTTATTCAAGCCATATTATAAGGGCGCGAATTACCGCATTACAAGCGAGTTGCTCCGCCTTTCACCTCTATTTAAGTTACCTTTTAACGTAATGAAGCCACCGGCTATTGGATTGAGGGTAAAAATGTTAAATCTAAAAAAACACACGATCGGCTTTATTGGTCTCGGCCTTATGGGCAAGCCAATGGCGCGAAACTTACAACGCGCGGGCGTAAAAATGGTAGTGTATAATCGCTCGCGTGCCGCTATGGATGAATTACAGAAAGAGGGGATGACGGCTGCTAGTTCACCAGCGGAGACGGCAGCTATGGCAGATACGATCATAACCATGCTAACGGACACACCCTCTGTAAAACAAGTTATCGGGGGAGAGAATGGCATTATAAATAATGCGGAGGTAGGCACACTGGTTATAGATATGAGCACAACGGCGGTATCTGTAACAAAAGAAATGGCGAGATGTGTCCAAAAAAGAGGCGGAGCGTATATTGATGCGCCGGTATCGGGAGGTACAAGTGGTGCCGAAAATGGTGAACTGAGCATCATGGCAGGCGGAGACGCGAAGACATTAAAACGTGCAATGCCAATCCTGAAAATTCTTGGGAAACGCATTACTCATGTTGGAGGCGTCGGTGCAGGACAGGTAGCTAAAGCTGCTAACCAGATCATCGTTGGACTTACCATAGGGGCTGTTGCTGAGGCCTTTGCACTTGTGAGACATGCTGGTGTAGACCCAATCAAAGTACGCCGGGCACTTGGTAGCGGGTTTGCTGATTCAAAAATTTTAGAAGTTCACGGATTGCGGATGATAGAAAATAATTTTACTCCTGGTGCTCGTGCCACGGTTCAGCGTAAGGACTTAGATCAAGCGATAGAGTTAGGTGTTGATCTCGGGGTGAAATTACCTGCGACGAGTCTTGGCAGAGACCTATACGACAAATTGATAGAAGCAGGTCACGGTGACCTTGATCACGCGGCACTTATAAAGATGATTGACCCCCATTAATAAACATTATTTGTCTTTTTGCGGCTTTTTCCAGGATTTTATAATTTTCCAACTTTGGCCATCACGGCGTAGGAAATGAGATTTATCGCGCGGGAGTGCAGTACCAAGTGCATCTTCAAATCCGGAATGAGTAGAATATAATAAAATAGCTGTAATTTCTGGTTTGTTTATTATTTTTTGCAATGCATGTAATCGTTTTGGCGAGAAGGCGCTTACATGGCCCGCATAGGTTGCCCGATCGCCTAGCGCGAATTTTAGTACGGCGCTTGATTCTCCGGAACCTCGAGGGTCAGCATTGAAGATCCTATCGGCGGGTTCAACTAAATTTGCCACCGCGGCGGAAACATTTCGATAATGAACAACCATTGGCGCCAGGTCGAATCGAAGCTTATGAGCAAAAACAAACGGAGCCGCCAGGATTAATACAATTGGTATCCAGAACGCGCGACGAAATCGGGGGGTGTTAAGTTCCTTACCTCTCCAAATTAGGGAACATCCGTATGCCATAAAAATGACGACTATAGGGCCAAGGTGCATATTGTAGCGCCAAAAAGAAGCCGCTCGTAATGCGTCGAATTGGCTAAAGGTGGTGACGTAAGCGAAGAGCAGAAATCCATTATATCCTACCACGATTAAAGCCGCTAGCGCCGCTAATCTATCAAATGGCGATTCTGCACGCCAAAGACCGCGAAGACCGAATCCGATAAGAATTAGAACAATAACTAGATAGACGCCTTTCTTAGATAGAACGAGAAGCATCCTACTAAGGATTTGGGGGATGAATTCGAATGACCATGCTTCTATAGGTCTAATCGACATCTCGCGTAGCGAAAGCTCTGTGGTTAGGTGATAACGCCAAGCTAGAAACATAGTCAGAGCTGGTATGATGACCGCAGGCAAAATTCGAGCGATCCGGCCGATGGGAATCTGTGGGCTCCGTATGGAAATGAATATTGTTGCCAGAATAATGATTACGACTAACGATAGGGTAGCCTGCTTTAAGTTCACTAACAGCGCTAGCACAAAACCGAGTGTAAGTGCCAAGGATTTTGCGCGATCAAAATCACGATTAATAAGCGCTTCTAGAAGAAACCACGCTAAAATCATGGCAGTCCCGGTTGCGATGGCTGAAGAGGTATCGGCGTATGATGTTAAAACGACTTTTTGCGCAAAAGTTGGGTTTAGCAGTGTAACCGCAAGCATAACAGTTGCAGTTAAGGCCCAGCTTAATTTCTTTCTCACCGGATAGTGCTTGGCCCCGGTTAATATCACACGGCCTACCAAAGCGGAAAAACTAAACAACAATATAACATTGGATAGGGGGCCGGCACTTTCGATAAGTTCACCAGCGAGCCGTGAAGCAATGTATGTGACAAAGTGCCAACTATAAGGATAACCAGTTAGGTGGGCATTTAAGAAAGGAACATCTTTACTTGGAAAAGAGTCAACCTCAATCAGATATCGGGGTATTAAGAGCCAATCGGTAAATTCATCCCACTGCGAACCACGCATTCCTGAAACGAGTACAAAAAATGGCAAGCCGAGAGCCAGGATGCGTCCGGCACTCAATGGAAAAATTGAGATATTTTTGTGCCGCAATTGAACAAGGCCTAGAAGAGTAATGCAACCGGCCATGATTGCAATAATCGTAAAGGGTAGTTTTAGGAACACACCGCCAAATAAAAATAGAAAACTGACAAACGTCCAACCAACTAAGTGATTGGATTCTGAAAAGCCTAGACGAGGTCCAAATGCGGCACCGATGACATAAAAGGAAGCCCAAATAAGGCTGACTGTAATAAGCGCTGTCGCTTGTCCTATATCACTAAAGAAATATCCAAAGTAGTAGCTCATATCATGGCCATTTTATTCGCAGTCAACGTACCCTATCTTTTGGTGGCACGAATGCAACGTATAACTCTATATACGAGATAATTATTTTTCGTCTTGTTGTTATGTTCCTGCTCGGTTACCAAAAAGAGTTATGTGTGGGATATTTGGATTCATCGCAGCGCCGGGGGCGAAACTCGGGCCAAACCGCATGCGGAGTTATCTTCGTGATTTGTTTGAATTATCGGAACCTCGGGGCCAAGAGGCTTCGGGGTTAGCCATTACGCTCGGTCGGCAGGTTAGTGTTTTCAAACGCGGCCAACGACCGAGGGATATGCTCCGCTCCCGTGGATATCGTGAATTTTTATCTAAAACACTAGCTGATATGTTGCTTGATAGAGAAGCAAGACTGAAAGAACCGGTTGCCGTTATTGGTCACTGTAGGTTGGTCACAAATGGGGCGGAGATAGTAGCTGGTAATAATCACCCTATCAAAGTTGATGGTTTAGTAGGCATACATAACGGCATCGTTACGAACGACACGAAGCTGTGGGATAAGTATCCTAAATTTCGTCGTGAGCATGAGAGTGACTCAGAAATTTTACTACGTATCCTTGATGACCAAATAGCAGCAAAAAAAAATGTGAAAACTGCCCTTAAACATCTTTTTAGTGAAATTCAGGGGTCTGCATCAATAGCGTTTTTCCCGACTAGTGGCTCAATACTTGGACTTGCTACTAATCTTGGCTCATTACATATACTTTCTGTTCCAGATAAGAATGTACTTGTTTTTGCATCGGAAGCATATTTTTTACAGCAGTTTGCATTACGCAATAAGCGAGATATTGGAAACGGGGCGAACGGCTCTCGTCAACTGTACGCAGGCGAAGGGTGTATTATACCTTTTCATAATATAACACCGAGCTTTTTTAGTTTAGATAAACAAGAGAGAGATCCTAAAAAAACCACTTTTTGCTCTGATGGTAAGGCATTTAGTATCGTCGATTGTTCGAGTAGGATTGCCGAGATAAAACGTTGCACAAAATGTATACTTCCCAGCACATACCCATTCCTTGAGTTTGATGAGAATGGTATATGTAATCAATGTCGTGACTATGAACCAATTCAGCTAGCAGGCAGGGCCACTCTAGAATCGAAATTGGCACAATACAGAAGTAAAGATGGTTCACCGGATTGCATAGTGGCATTTTCTGGCGGTCGCGATAGTTCCTTTGGTCTTCATCTTCTGAAAAAAGAGTATAAAATGAACCCCATAGCCTACACTTACGATTGGGGAATGGTGACCGGAATAGCACGCCGAAATCAGGCGCGGATGCTTGGAAAATTGCAAATAGAACATATCTTGCGTGCGGCGGATATTCCAACAAAGAGACGCTATATTCGTAAAAACATCCAAGCTTGGTTAAAGCGTCCACATCTAGGCATGGTGCCGCTCTTCATGGCCGGCGATAAATTTTTCTATGATATTGGGCGGAAACTTAGGAGCGAATTAGGCATTCCGTTGGTAATTTTTTGTGCTGGGAACGAACTAGAACGCACTGACTTTAAGGGGGGGTTTGCCGGGGTGCGGGAGCCAATACATGGGCAGCGTTTGTTTGCCTACTCTGCGTTTAACAAGTTACAAATTGCGACATTTTATGCGGGACAGTACCTGCTTAATCCGCGCTATATAAATGAATCGTTATTTGACACTCTTCATTCCTTTCGTTCTTCATTTCTTTCTAAGGACGACTTCCTTTATTTGTTTCACTATGTCCCCTGGGAGGAGGAGGAGATAAACAAAACACTTATAAATGAATATGGGTGGGAAGTCGCGTCACACACAAACAACACTTGGCGTATTGGTGATGGCTATACCACGTTTATAAACCATATTTATTTGACTATTGCCGGATTTACGGAGTTTGATACCTATCGCAGTCAGCAAATTCGCAAAGGGTTGATAAGTCGTAAACAAGCCATTCAAGCAGTAGAGCGTGATAACGAGCCGGATATGGCGGTCCTTGCCGAGTTTACTCAGCAGGTAGGCCTTAATCTTCATGAGGTGATGTCTAGGATAGATTTGATCCCAAAGTTGTACTGAAAGATGACTGATAAAATTGGAACGCTGGATAAGAAACTTCTTGGTGATACCGCGTGGAATTATGGAGCTTTTGCCGCACTAGCATTTTCAGGCATTATTTTAAATTTATTTATTACTGTCTATTTTGGTACTGAGGCGCTCGGCCAATTCAACCAAATTTATGCCGTTTATATTGTCACTGCACAACTAGCAGTTTTTGGTGTTCACGAATCGGTTCAAAAATATGTTGCGGAGCATGCAGATAATACTGGCTTTCAAAGAAATCTATCGAATACCGCTTTTGTGTTGGCGGGGGTTATTGGCGTTACTTTTGCGATCTGTATATGGCTTGTAGCAGACATCATCGGAAATTTTATAGAAAGCGAATCTGTCGGTAAGGGTCTTGTATTTGTGGCGCCCGGTCTGGGGCTATTTGCTATCAATAAGATATCGTTAGCAGTCCTTAATGGTCAACGCCGAATGAAAGCTTTTGCTATTATACAAGGACTGCGAATGTTGAGTGTTTTAGCTTTTGCTTTTTTTACTGCATATAAAGGTTGGCCTGCGTATGTGATAGGGGCGAGCTTCTCAGTTGCCGAAATAATAATTCTAGGGCCATTGCTAGCGTTAGTTAAGCCCTTTCGGCACAGTTTTAATAGGTGGGAAGATGGGGCTTTGTGGATAAAGCGCCATCTTGTTTTTGGAGCGAAGGCGCTCCCAAATGGATTTCTAGCGGAAAGCTATATCCGGATAGATGTGCTAATATTGGCAATTTTAGTCGATGATAGAGCAATCGGTATTTACAGTTTTGCATCTATGTTTATTGAAGGTCTTTACCAGGTGCCTGTGGTAATACGAACCGTTATTAATCCGGTCTTAGTTAGACTCGTGGCTGGGAAAGATAAGATGGCACTTGGCAGGTTTTCTAGACGAATCATGCTATTAAGTGTCATAATTTTTATTATTGTGGCGGCGTTAGTTCATCTTATTGTGCCAAATTTGGCACCATTTTTCCCGCAAGGCTTAGTTCTAGAGGCAGTTCCTATCTTGACAACCCTTACACTGGGGTTAGTTATCTATGCAGCTTTTGTACCTTTAGATTTTATAATTATGCAGGCAGGTCATCCGGGAAAGCAAAGTATACTGATGACAATTAATATCCTTATAAGTGTGAGCCTTAATTTCTGGCTAATTCCCATTTTTGGTATTGAAGGAGCGGCAATGGCAACAGCATTTACGTTTTGGGTTTCCAGCTTAACGCTCAATGCAGGAATCTGGTTTTGGCTTGGTATGCCAGGCGGATTGTTTTGTGGGAGTACCGATAAGCAATGATTTAAAGACAAATACTAAGATATATTGAATTAGCAACAGATTGTCGGCGATTAGACCTTTAACAGTTCGTAACTTTATACTTGTAACTCAGACCTTTGACCCAACCCAAGGTGATGCGTGTAACGTATGCCCGCCTAATATCTCGCAGCTCATTTACGACCTTTGATCTGCGATGCTAATTTTATAGTATTTTGCGCTTGTTTAAGGTGTGGCATATCGAGCATCTTTCCATCTAAGCTTACGGTGCCAAGGCCTGGATATTGTTCGAAGATCTCAATTACTCGTTGTGCATATGCGAGCTCTTCACCGGACGGTGTAAATGTCTCATTAATGATAACCGATTGATCCGGATGGATAGCAATTTTACCTAGAAAGCCGGCTCGGCGATCCCGGATACAATCATTCTTAAGGCCATTTAGGTCCCTAAAATTTAGCCACACAACGCCGACAGGTTGTGCGTTTATAGCTCGCGCAGTTGCTAAGCATTGTGATTTAGCTAACAGAAAAGCGTCGTCATATTCGCCAGTTATTGGATTTCGGTTGTCGGTGGCCCCGAGAGCGACAGCAAGGTCTTCCGCGCCCCAGGTCATTGCCACCAACCGTTCAGTTATGTTTTCGAGATAAGTGTGGAAAGTAAGGAGCGATGCCGCAGTTTCGGTTGCTACACTGAGTATTCTGGTTTCGCCAACGTTAATGCCTTCGCGGGCCTCTAGAATGGTGAGAAAATCCGCAAGACGATTAACCTCTGTAGATGAGTGAACCTTTGGCAAAACGATGCCATCTGGCCTTCCTTGCAAAACAGTAGCTAAATCTTCAAGCGAAAATTGGTGATCGAGAGGGTTAATTCTGACCCAAAGTTTTTGGCTGGAACGGTCTGAATTCGCCTGTAAGAAATTGCGGACTAAGTCTCGGGCAATACTTTGACGATTATCTGAAACGGCGTCTTCAAGGTCTAAAATCAAAGCGTCCGCCGCATTTCTTCGACCCTTTTCTAGTTTACGCTCACTGTCACCTGGGACGAAAAGCCAAGAACGTATAGTAATCATGAACCCTTTATTTTCATCAAACCCACACGAAGACAATAAGCAATTTCTTCATCATTTTGGTTATAACCAAGGTGTTCGAAGGTAACAATACCGGATTCGGGCCGGGATTTGCTCTCTCTCATGTCTTTGATGCGAGTAATCACATGGATAGTATCTCCATGGTGGACTGGGTTTTTAAAGCGGATATCAGTCATGCCAAGATTGCCAAGTGTAGTTCCGAGTGTTGTATCTGCGACTGTGATACCAATGACTAGGCCGAGCGTGAATAAGCTGTTTACTATGTGTTGACCATAAAAAGTTTTTTTTGCGTATTCCTCGTCGAGATGCTGTGGTTGTGGATTGTGCGTCATCGCACAAAACATAACATTGTCCATCTCAGTAACTGTACGGGTTAGAGGATGGTGGAATTCCATACCGATATCAAATTCTTCATAGTAAAGACCCGGCATAATCCAGCTCCATTTGTCCAATATTGTGAGGCATCCATATTATAGAAGAGTGAGAACCTAAAAAGGAGAAATTCGAAAAAAAAGGACCGTCAAAAATGACGGCCCTTTTATTGGCATATCTACTAATATAGCTTAGAAGCCCATACCACCCATACCACCCATATCGGGTGCTCCTCCGGCTGGCATTGGATCTTTTTTCTCTGGCTTTTCGGCCACCATGGCTTCGGTCGTAATCAGAAGCCCAGCAACAGAGGCCGCATCTTGAAGCGCTGTGCGCACGACTTTAGCGGGATCGATAATTCCCGCTTTTATCATGTCAGTGTACTTCTCGGTTTGAGCATTGAAACCGCGGTTGATATCTTTTTGTTCCAAAAGCTTCCCCGCAACGACAGCACCATCTTCACCAGCATTTTCGGCAATTTGACGCAGTGGCATCTGAAGCGCTCGATTAACGATACCGATACCTACCTTTTGATCGGAATTGTCACCTTCGAGTTTTTTTAGCACGCGGCCAGCAAATAAAAGAGCCGAACCACCACCAGCAACAACGCCTTCTTCTACAGCGGCTCGTGTCGCGTGAAGGGCATCATCGACCCGATCCTTGCGCTCCTTTACTTCAACCTCTGTTGCACCGCCAACACGTATTACCGCAACGCCACCAGCCAACTTGGCTAAGCGCTCTTGGAGTTTTTCGCGATCATAATCGGAGGTGGTTTCTTCGATCTGCGCACGAATCTGTCCGCAACGACCCTGGATATTCTTTTTTGACCCGGCACCCTCGACAATCGTGGTCTCTTCTTTGGTAATGTCGACCCTTTTAGCAGTGCCGAGCATATCAATGGTAACGTTTTCTAATTTTATTCCGAGGTCTTCAGAAATCACCGTACCATCGGTAAGAACAGCAATATCTTCTAGCATCGCCTTACGACGGTCACCAAAGCCAGGCGCTTTAACAGCAGAAACTTTCATGCCTCCACGCAATTTGTTAACCACGAGGGTGGCAAGAGCTTCACCTTCGATATCCTCCGCTATAATCAAGAGAGGGCGACCAGACTGAACAATTGTCTCAAGAACTGGAAGAAGTGGTTGTAAGCCGGAGAGCTTTTTCTCATGGATAAGAATATAAGGGTTCTCCAAATCACAGGTCATTTTATCCGCATTGGTGATGAAGTAAGGTGAGGTATAGCCCCGATCAAATTGCATACCCTCGACGACGTCGAGTTCTGTATTCAAGCCTTTAGCTTCCTCAACGGTTATTACGCCTTCATTGCCAACACGTTCCATCGCTTGGGCAATTAAGTCACCAACCTCACTATCGCCATTGGAGGAAATAGTGCCAACCTGGGCAATTTCAGCCGAGGTTGAAACTTTTTTTGAGGCCTTTCTGAGCGCGTCGACAACTGTTGTTACAGCGAGATCAACACCGCGTTTCAAATCCATCGGGTTCATGCCGGCAGCGACGGCCTTGGCACCTTCGTGAACGATGGAATGGGCGAGGACGGTAGCTGTAGTAGTACCATCGCCTGCCTCGTCAGCGGTTTTGGATGCGACTTCTTTGACCATCTGTGCGCCCATATTCTCGAACTTATCAGAAAGCTCAATATCCTTGGCGACAGTCACGCCATCCTTTGTGATGCGGGGTGCGCCAAACGCTTTGTCTAGAACAACGTTGCGTCCCTTGGGGCCAAGGGTGACCCGTACTGCATCGGCTAAGGTATCGACGCCCTGCAGCATGCGCGAGCGGGCATCGGTCGAAAATTTGACATCTTTAGCAGCCATTGTTGCTTTACTCCGTTACTCAATGATTCCAAGGATGTCGGATTCCTTCATTATCAAAAGATCGACTCCGTCGACTTTGACTTCAGTACCCGACCATTTGCCAAATAGGATTCGATCCCCCTTTTTGACATCTAACGGCGTTATAGTGCCATCCTCGGCTTTCGAGCCACCGCCAACGGCTTTGACGCGGCCCTCCATAGGTTTCTCCTGAGCGGTGTCTGGCAAAATAATGCCACCCGCTGTTTTTTCTTCCTGCTCCACGCGCTCTACGAGAACACGGTCATGCAGCGGACGAAATTTCATCGTCTCTCCTCCATAGTTTGTTAAAATTCAACGTTTTATCTGAAAATGTTAGCAAACATCTCCAATGAGTGCCAGGGATGTAAGCTGGTGTCGCTGTCCTGTCAACCCCGGCTTGGGTTTTTTTTAGCGTCGGTCCCCGATATTGGGATTGGCTAGCATAATGGCAGATGACCAAGCCGCGTAGGTATAGTCTCTAAACCTATATGTAAATAAGGGGTCGGCTTTTCTGGGTAACGTTTTGTACTTTGCAATGATTACGCCATTTGGGTGGGCGTTTAAAAACTCGCTTATATCGTTGCTAACCAAACCTATAGAGGGCATCGCGTTTTTAAGCTGACCCATAAAATGAAACTGACCATGGTATTTTCCAAAATAAGCGACAGCCTTCCCGTCACTTTGGAGCGCCGAAATATGTTGCGCGAGTTTCCGGAGATCGTAGCGCTTGGTCAAAATGGGAGCGGCAGCCAGATAGATTGCCATAATAGAGAATCCAGTTATTGCGGCTATGCGGGCAGCTTGGTGCACAGGATTGTTAATATGGGAAAAAAAGTAGAGACTGCTAACTGCAATAATTAATATTCCCCACACGCTATCTGCTTCGCGCAAGAATGATGCCGTTCGACCTTCAAATGGCAGATGCGAGGCTAATAGTAAAAAGCCACCTAAAACAAGAGCTGCCCCACCTAGAAGCCAACGATCAATGTTATGATATTTGAAACATGTAATAGCGGGTGTTGCTAAAAGTCTGCCACCAACGAGCGCTAAAGCGGGAAACTCAGGCAAAAGATAATGGAGCTGCTTACCACTTATAACCGAAAATATAACAAAAGCCGAAATAAACCAGATGAAACAAAGTCGAAAACCACCGTCTTCTATTAATTCGTTGCAATAAGACCCAGCTCGCCAAAGCGTTGGCCAAAGAAGCCATGGCAATACAAGTATAGGTAGCGCTGCCGCGTACCACCAAAAGGGGCGTGCGTGTGCGAAAGAGTCAACCATGCGGCCTGCTGATTGGCTCCAGAAAAGGGCATCTCGATAGGCGTCACCCCCGGAAATACTTGCAGGGATTGCCCAGGCTAGCCCAATAGCTACGGCGATTGTAAACGACAGCGCAACAGCCTTATACCATTGTTTTTTTTCGAACGCTTTTTCATTACAGGCTAAACGAGGGACCCACAACGGGGCGGTTAGGGCAATCGGTAACACATGGAGAAAAATAGCGGGTCCTTTTGACAATACACCAAAACCTGTCGCTATACCCACGAATACGAAACATTGCCAAAGATTTTTATAAGTGGCTTTGACTATATTTATGATTGCTAACAAGGTTAAGAATGCCAGTAACATGTCGAACATAGTAAGCGTTGAAAAAACACACCAAAAAAATGAGCCAAAAAGCAAGATGGGCGATAAATTCCACGCATTTTCCTTATTTGGCCAAAGAATACGACTTAGACGATAAGTCAAAATTAGGCTGCCGATGCTAAAAAGTGGGGCCACCAATCTTGGCCACCATTCGTTGAAGCCTAATAGATGCCAACCGCCGGTCAT
>PBLS01000081.1 GCA_002721825.1 Magnetovibrio sp. | reverse complement strand
TCGTTGAAATTCAAATTTTTGATTTCGTTACCTTAACAATGGATATGCTTGTGAACCAAGCCTCAAAGTTTCGTTTCATGCTAGGTGGAACGCCGACCGTGCCACTAGTAGTGCGCGGGCCCCAAGGAGGCGGTATTCGCATGGCGGCACAACACAGTCAAAGTCTGGAAGCTTGGTTCACACATGTTCCTGGTTTAATCGTAGTTGGGCCCTCAACCCCGTATGATGCTAAGGGACTTCTGGTTGCATCCATTCGTGACAATAACCCTGTTATTTTTTTGGAAACTAAACTTCTTTATGTCGAGGGAGGCTCTTCGCCCGTACCAGAAGCATTGTATGCCATCCCAATTGGGAAGGCAGACATAAAAAAAGAAGGAACAGACGTAACTATCGTTGCCACAATGGCTATGGTCCCACGCTGCCTTTCAGCCGCCCGCCTACTCGAGAGAGAAGGAATTAGCGTTGAAGTTATTGATCCCCGGACTCTAAAGCCACTCGATGAAAAAATGATCCTAGAGTCCGTTCAAAAAACTAACCGTCTTTTAATTGTCCACGAGGCGTGGACCTCTGGTGGTTTTGGGGCTGAGGTTGCCGCGATGGTCGTTGAAAAAGGCTTTGATTGGCTCGATGCACCAATTCAGCGCTTAGGTGCGCTGGACGTACCAATGCCCTATAGTGATGATTTGGAGCGTGAAACAATTCCATCACAGAATAAAATAATAGAAGCAGTAAAAAGCATATTGGCCTAGCTTATAGAATTCGTTAATTCTGATTCGATTTAAGATAAACCTGATTTTAACATTACCTTTAAGTCCGACCCAGGTTTTTTAAGCTTTTCAAATGTGATTGGAAAGTCGGTCAAATCTATTCGATTGCTTATTAAGCTAGAGGGGTCAATTTTTTTGCTGTCAATTAACCGAATTACCGTCTCAAAATCGTCCCTACAGTAAACATAGGCAAACCGTATATCCAATTCCTTCAAAAGAGCTTTTGCAGGAAAAAAAATGTCCGATTGCATACATAACCCAACAACAATTATCCTGGCATCTGGCGCAGCATAATCAATCGCTGTCTGCAATGTTCCGGGCAAACCTACACAATCAAATATTACCTTCGGGAGATACCCCAAGTGATCCAATATCTGCTCATTGACATCATTGCGCCCCGCATCAATTGTGGTTGTAACGCCAAATTTTAGCGCTGCCGCTCTTCTTTCCCCTGAAAAATCACTAATTAAGATGTGTCTCGCTCCAAAGTAGCCGCACCATAAAGCCACACATAGCCCGACCGGGCCTGCGCCCATAACAAACACTGTATCCTCTTCTTTTACATTTGCCCTTCGTACGGCATTTAGGCCTACTGCTAGTGGCTCGACCAACGCTCCTTCATCAAAATTGACGCCATCAGGCAAACGAACTGCTTCAGCCGCGCCAACTCGACAAAATTCCGAATATGCCCCTGGTAGCTCCAATGATGCTCTCATCAACACAGAAGGACAACGATAAGGCCGCCCCTCTATACATGCGGCACATGTACCGCACCCAATCCAAGGAAGAGCAGTAACCCGGTCATCCTTTTTCCAATGACCTTCAACCTCTCCGCCAACTTCAACAATCTGGCCAGAGAATTCATGGCCTAAAACGCACCCCGGTTCCAATAGTCTCCATCCACCTTCCGTATTCTCATTTTCGGACATGTGAAGATCGGTTCCACAAATACCGCAGGCTTCAACCTTAAGCATTAATTCAGTTGATAAAAGTTTTGGATCCGGCACTTCTTCAACAACCAGTGGTCGTCCCACCGATTTAAAGATCGCCGCTTTCATTGAGTTTTAAACACGTTTTTCATGAGGCAACTTTTCTTTAATTTCGCAACCCAGCCCCCTACAAATGGTTCCAACATTACTGCTCTGGTAAAGAATATTTTTCGGAACATTTAACATATCGAATTGGGTGGAACTACTTTATCAAACACAATATGTATAAAACACAAGCTTTATATGAATTTAATGCAGCTGCACACCGTATGGCTGTTTATAATTCGTGCCAACCCTACATCCCTAGTTATCATCGCCGCAATAGGAACTGATCGTTACACTAAAAGTGCTATAACACTGCATATAAAATTAAGTGCTAGAATTGAAAAAACTAAATTTTCTCGAGTGGCTGACCTTTTGTCCTCCAACATTCTCGCAAAAAGTTGGGTATTGGCTTCTGATAACTCCAGAGACTTTTTTTCAATCTCTATAAGTTGGATAAGCTCTGATCCACTTTTCTTCTCAATTATCGTTGGCATAATAGTAATTGTGTTTACTTTAATCTGTGTTCACTTTCTGTGAATTACAATGTTCCCAAGCATCAAACAAGCAACGTTGAGACAACACAGCCATGCAAAAATAGCTTGGCTAAAATTACTAATTTATAACCGTATCAAAATTTAAAAACCGAATTGCTCGTAATGATCCACAAAACGCAAAATCGAATACTGATATTGATCCTGTTTTCAAAAGAAGACACTATCTAATAGCAACGCTTTAGTTGCTTTCTTCTCCGTGAAATATATTACTGATGTCACGAGTAGGTTGGAGTAGGTAATTGGCTAGAAAATGATTAAGCATAATACCGATGGATGAAACAAAATTTAGCCCTCCTGAAATCAAGCAATTTATAGCGATAATGCCCGTCAGTTTATTCTCTTCGGTAATGGGAATTGTAGGGCTGGGTCTAGCATGGAACAAAGCCGCTTTTATTCTTGGTGCACCATCGCAGATTGCAGATATTCTGGTCATAGCAGGAGCTTTGGTTTTCTTAGTCCTAGCCATTAGCTTTATTAGAAGAATGATGCATTTCCCTTTAACAGTAGTCGCTGAATATAACAATCCAAGCTATACTGGTTTTTATTGCACAATTCCCATCGGCATATTGTTGATTTCTGCACATGTATCAAACCATTGGCCCGTATTGGCAAAAGTTGGCTTTTGGATAAGCATCTTCAGCCTACTCACTCTAAGCGCCTTAATGTTAGTTCGAGTCATTTGTAATGACACGTCTTACAAAACCGTCAACGGTAGCTGGATGATCGGCATGGTCGCACCTATATTGGCACCATTGGCAGGCACCCCACTCGGATACGGGGAAATTTCACATTTCTGTTTATCAGTTGGTTTTGCTACATGGTTGATCATATTCCCAATCATCTTAGCGCGTATAATTCTCGGTCCTGTGACGCCGCTTAGTATGCGTCCAACATGGTTCATATTAATTGTACCACCAATGATTATGTTTATTGGCTATCTAAGTATTGAAGGTGGAACTCTAAATTTTTTCGCACGCTCACTTTATTACCTGGGCCTTTTCTTACTTTTCACTCTCATACTAGCATCCCGAAACATAAGAAAGTGGCCATTCTCTATCGCTTGGTGGGCCTTCACTTTTCCATTAGATGGGGCCGCTGCCGCAGCGCTAATTTATTACGAGCACGCGGCCAGCGAGATATCTTATGCCATTGCAGTTATCCTTTTGGCTTTGGCATCATTCGTCGTGGTTGTGGTGTCCCTACGGACTGTGTTTAGTTTGTTCACCGGTACACTATTTTTATCATCGCCATCGGATGAAGCTTAACAAGACAACCCTGAGAGAATAGTAAGCCTACAGATAGCTATGGGTATAACCAAATTTTTTCGCCTTTAAGGCTAACCCTCTTCACAAGTACAAAAAGCATCTTCCACCGAAGCACTGTCTGCTCAACACTTAAATTGCATATTATCTTAATTTTGCACCCTTCCAAACCACCTTCTTGACCCGATACAAGAGTGCGGTAAAGATAAACAAAAAGATTAAGACCTTTAGGCCCATGGATTTACGCCTCTCCATCTCAGGTTCTGCTGTCCAAGCCAAAAAAGTCACTACATCATTCGCCTGCTGAGCTACAGTGGCTTTGGTCCCATCCTGGTATTCAACACCTTCATCACTCAAAGGTGCCGCCATAGCGATGATATGGCCCGGATAATAAGTGTTGTAACTACCTCCCTCCGGGACTTCGATACCAGAAGGTGGATCTGTGTAACCAGTAAGCAACGCGTAAACATAATCCGCACCACCAATCCGCGCTTTGTTCATAAGACTTAAATCTGGTGGAACTTTGCCATTATTAGATGCCGCCGCAGCTTGGTCATTAGCAAATGGACTAGGTAAAGGATCCGCCGGAATTCCCGAGCGCTCAAACATCTCTCCTTCATCGTCGGGGCCATCTGTAACTTCCGATTCTGCAGCGAAAGCCTTAATCTGCTCTTCGGTATAACCAATGCCCGCGAGGTGCCTAAAATCAATTTGCCTGAGCGAGTGACAGCCAGCACATACCTCTTGGTAAACCTGGAACCCACGTTGTGCAGCTGCTTTGTCAAAGGTTCCAAACATGCCGTCGAAGGACCACTCTTGTTTAGGCGGTTTAGGGGCTTTACCCCCTGCCATACTATCCGCCGCGCCAAAGCTAAAAACGACAACTGCTAAAGCAAAATAAAGATTAAGGTGTTTTTGCAGAATGTTCCTCATGTGCTTTATTTACCCTTGGGCTGTACTAGTAACCGCAGCGCTTATACTTTCCGGTGGAGTCTTTGGCTGCTCCAGACGAGAAACCAGCGGGACGATAACCAAAAGATGAGCAAAATAGTAGGTTGTAGTGAATTGACCAATATAGAGCCAAGTTCCCTCTGCGGGCTTTCCCCCAACAATCCCTAGAACGACGCAATTCAAAAGAAAAATCCAGAAAAACATAGCATAAAGGGGCCGAAACTTAGAACTTTTGACATTAGAGCCATCCAACCACGGCATCAACAGTAACAAAAGAATAGAGGCAAACATGGCAATAACGCCTGCTAACTTGGCAGACATAATCCAGGAAATGGGGGTGTAGGCGAAGAGGAAAAAGTCAGCGGTGAACGCGCGTAGTATCGCATAGAAAGGTAAAAAGTACCATTCAGGAACAATATGTGCAGGTGTGACCAGGGGGTTTGCTTCAATATAATTATCCGGCTCACCAAAAAAATTCGGGGCATAGAAGACAAAAAAAGCATAACATATCAAAAATACACCGAGTCCATAAAGATCCTTCACTGTATAGTAAGGGTGAAACGGTAATGTGTCCTGCTCTGTCTTAGCATCAATTCCTATTGGGTTATTGGAACTATGAACATGTAACGCCCAGATATGGAGCACAACTAAACCAACGATAACAAACGGCATCAAATAATGAAGGGAAAAGAAACGATTAAGAGTTGCATTATCAACCGAAAAACCTCCCCAAAGCCAGGTAACGATAGCATCTCCAACCAGAGGAATGGCGGAAAACAGGTTGGTGATTACAGTCGCTCCCCAAAAACTCATCTGCCCCCACGGTAACACATAACCCATGAAGGCGGTTGCCATCATAGCAAGCAAAATAAATACACCTAGCATCCATAATAACTCTCGTGGAGCGTGATAGGAACCATAGTAGAGGCCACGAAATATGTGAATGTAGACAACAATAAAAAACATTGAGCCTCCATTCATATGAATATAGCGAATTAACCAACCATAATTCACATCACGCATAATACGTTCCACAGAATCAAACGCGTAATCCACATGCGCGGTATAATGCATGGCTAGAACAATCCCAGACACCAGCATGATTCCCAAAGTAATGCCGGCTAATGAACCAAAATTCCAAAAGTAGTTTAAATTTTTTGGTGTTGGATAATTGCTTCCAAGTGAATTATCCAAAAAACTAAATATTGGTAGGCGGTACTCTATCCAGTTAACCATCGGATTTTTAAATTTTTTTGATGGATTTGTACTCATCGTTTCAATCTCTAAGTTTCAATCTCTAACCAATTTTCACACGTGAACCACTAAGGAAAGTATATTCCGGAACAGGTAGATTAGTCGGCGCAGGACCTTTCCGTATCCGACCCGACATATCATAATGCGAACCATGACAAGGGCAGAACCAGCCACCATACTCGCCTTTAATTTCACCGGATTTGTTACCCAATGGTATACAGCCTAAGTGCGTGCAAACCCCAACCATAATAAGCCATTTAGGATTTTTTGCCCGCTCTGCATCGCTTTCAGGGTGCGGCAAATTTGCGTCGTCATCAGCTCGTGCTTTCTCAATTTCTTCAGAAGAACGGTGACGAATAAATACCGGCTTACCTCGCCAGACCACCGTAATGCTCTGGCCTTCTTCTATTGGTTCCAAATCAACCTCTGTTGATGACAAGGCAAGGGTGTCCGCAGCCGGATTCATCTGATCAATAAACGGCCACGCTGTCGCTGCCACACCGACCGCACCCACAACCGCAGTAGTCGTAAATAAAAAATCGCGCCGCGTCTTTTCTTCTTCCTCACCGTCTTCAGCCGATTTGTTAGTATCGCTCATTGTCAAAAAGCCTCTTTACATAGAAACAAACGCCGACCAGAGGCACATAATTTCATATGGCTCCGAACTGCTCAACAGGTATAACGAATGATGGCCGTGTTTCAAGGATTTTGACCTAGCAAAAAGGATTAAATATCGACATAACTAATGCCAGTGCGAATAGAACAATTACCAGAGAAGATAAATACTTCAACACCCGATCTAAGCGATATATCAAATTACAAAGTTTAAATTTTATTTATTTGAGAGCAGTATGAATGATAAGCACACAGTTTATCGCATTATCACTGACATGAAATTAGCCAAGAGCACGAGACATAGCTTTGAATCCTGATCCTCCATTGCGCCTTGCTCTTTATGAGCCCGACATCCCGCAGAACACATCTGCCATTTTACGCACTTGTGCGTGTCTCGGTGTGAACGCAGAGATTATAGGTCCAACTGGGTTTATTTTAAGCGGTACAAAGGCGAAGCGGGCCGGGATGGATTATTTACGTTTAGTTGTGGTTACTAAGCACGATGACTGGAATACGTTTCAAAAAGCCTATTCGGAAAGCAGACGCATTTTGTTGACTACAAAAAGTGATGTACCATTCACCGGTTTCCAATTTTTAAAGGGAGACACTTTAATCTTCGGCCAAGAGTCAAAAGGTGTTCCTGAAACAGTTCACAAAAGTGTGAACGCGAGATTAATTATTCCAATGGAAAGTGGTGTACGATCCTTGAATTTAGCCGCCTCTGTAGCAATGGTCCTGGGCGAAGCACTCCGACAACTAGATGCTTTCCCAAAATTGAGTTGAGAACTTGTGATGAGCGAAAACTTTAGCGCAGTACATAAGCAGCGAGCCGTCTCCTGGTTCAAAGAGCTTCGCGACGGAATTTGTGCCGTCCTTGAATCAATAGAGGATGAAGTCACTGGGCCTAATATCTCTAGCAGAGGGGTTCCCGGACGTTTTAAACCTAAGAAATGGAAGAGAGACACCCTGGAAAATAGCGAATCCGATGGTGGCGGTGGAACCATGTCCATTTTGCGTGGACGCGTCTTTGAAAAAGCGGGTGTAAATATTTCAACCGTTTTTGGCGAATTTTCCGAAGAGTTGCGCGGTGTGATTCCAGGGACAAATGATAATCCTAAATTTTGGGCCTCCGGTATTTCGGTTGTAATTCATCCGCGTTCCCCGCTCGTCCCCGCTGCCCATATGAACACGCGTATGATCGTGACATCTCATGGCTGGTTTGGGGGTGGCGGTGACTTAACGCCCGTCTTCCCAGAAGAGCAAGAAACAGCTAGCTTTCACAAAGCGTATAAAAACGCCTGTGATGCAAACGATCCAACGTATTATCCGAAATTTAAAAAATGGTGTGACCAGTATTTTTTCTTGCCACATAGGAATGAGTCCCGTGGCATTGGAGGTATTTTCTATGACAACGTAAATACTGGGGACTGGGAGGCGGATTTCCGCTTTACTAAGGATGTTGGGCGCGCTTTTCTTGAGGTGTATCCCAAAATCGCTCGCGCAAAATTTAATCTACCCTGGAATGATTCACAACGACAAGCCCAACGCATCAAACGTGGTCGATACGTTGAGTTCAATCTGCTTTATGACCGTGGTACAATATTCGGGTTGAAAACTAATGGTAATACTGAAGCCATTTTAATGTCTCTCCCACCAGATACCGCTTGGCCTTAAATTTCAAAATCGCCCGTAAACAAAGGTAAAATTTGAACTCTATGATTGTAGGTTTAATGTTCTAATTGTAGTCATAGAATGCACTTGGAGGCCGTTTGGGCTCCTATGGCGCGATATTTTATTAACAAGCCACCTGAGTTGCCATCATCACTTTTATGATTGCTACGAAACGTTATCATTAGACATTTTTGTAACCCTCATTTACCGACCTTCAATTGTATCGTTAAGCTTCCAGTTATAAACGTAGTCTGCTATATCCTCGGACAACAGTAATCTCGTTTCTAAAACCGATGACGAATAGCGTGTTAGATGGTCGAGTATGCCGATCTGACCACCAAAGTCATCAGCGTACCAACTAAAAATTTTCGACAGAATTAAATTATTCTCCTTTATGCTTACACCGCGTGGGTGATTAATATAGTCCCGGGCAGCGCGAACGAGCATAACTTCAAGGTCGCGCCCCGTATACGCTTGCTGTGCTATATTTGGACACCCGAGAGCAGCACAATTTATAGAGTAATGAATGCGTGGATCTCGCCAAATGGGCCGTAAAATCCTGTGCTCAATATCATTGAGGCTGAGCATCTCCCCCTGGAGTCGAATTAATTTTCTATCCCAAGCTCTATTGATATCACGGATTGAAAGGATAGGGTAAAACTCAATCACCATCGCTACCGTAAGGGCATTGTATAGATTAATCCAAAATGCCTTCTGTTCGGTACGATTTAAATTTAAGATATGGACTCGACGTAGCGCTTGAAGATAAGAATGCAAAGCTGTTTTCCCGCTTTTTTTAGCTCTCGCATATGCAACGCGATTTATACCATCATCCCCAATTACAACATAACGCACTAGAAAATTATCCCATGCTGTGTGATCTACCGTTATAAGCGAGGCGCTGTTGTGAATTTGCCACTTTTCCCAAGGCCTTGGACTAGGAACCAAAAAGCTATCAAACAATGAAAAACCTGATAGCGTTAACAGAGATACTGAAACGAAAGCTAATCGCCAGCTTTTAAACCCCGACATGTTACATACTTTCCACAGGCAACGCAGTTCGATAGACGATTCGCTTTAGTGCGAAGGATGACTTAATTGACGCAACCCCTTCAACGCGTGTCAGTTTATTCATAAGAAACTCTTGGTAAGCTGTAAGATCTGCCGCGACCACTCGCAACAAATAATCGGAGTCACCAGTCATCAAATAGCATTCCATAACCTCCGGCCAGCGAACAATTTGCGCCTCAAAAGATTCTAATGAATGTTCTATTTGGCGTTCCAAGGTAACTTGTATGAAAACACTAACCGGTACGCCCACCGCTTCAGGGTCAACCAAGGTGGTAAACTCTCTAATTACGCCAAGATCCTTTAGGCGTCGAACGCGCCTTAAGCACGGGGAGGCAGAGAGCCCAACGCGCTTTGCAAGTTCAACATTACGCAATCGCGCATCAGCTTGGAGCGCCACTAGAATTTCCCTATCTATCTTATCTATAGTGTAATTTAACTTTTTCAATTAAATTTATCCTAAAATTTTATATTTAATTGCGTTGACGAGAATAAAATAGCATTAATTAGCAAGGATCTGCAGCCGCTTATGGGGTAATATGACACATTAATTATAAAAACAAGGCTGCCCATGATCCCAAACGACAAATTGAAAACAGATTCTATAACTCAAAAGCACTGTGCTTCAGCTTCCGATCTTCAGAATTTAGCCGATTTAGAACGCCAGGTACGCTGGCTTTCAAGTTGGACTATTCACCACGCGAACTATTTGCGGCCAAATTCCGGTCAAATAAAAGTAGGGGGGCATCAAGCATCATGCGCATCTGCAGTAACACTAATGACGGCGCTTTATTTTTATACTCTCAGGTCATATGACCGCGTTGCCGTAAAACCTCATGCTAGTCCGGTTTTCCACGCTATTCAGTATTTGCTGGGAAACCAAAGTCTTAAAAATCTTGAGGCATTTCGCGCTTTCAATGGTGCACAGAGCTACCCTTCACGTACCAAAGACGAAGATGATGTTGATTTTTCCACGGGTTCGGTCGGACTTGGTCCTGCAATGACTCTATTTACTTCAATGGTACAAGACTATCTTCGACGTCATGTTAAAGAAAAACGCAACGAAAACCCAGGCCGAATGATTGCCCTAGTAGGCGATGCTGAAATGGACGAAGGCAATATTTACGAAGCCCTTTGGGAGGGCTGGAAACATGGTCTCCGTAATTGTTGGTGGATTATTGACTATAATCGTCAGAGCCTGGACGGTGTTGTTACTGATCACCTATTCCGTCTCATAGACCGGCTTTTTCGTACAACTGGGTGGCAGGTTATAACGATCAAATATGGCAAACGTATGATGGAGGCATTTGCTAAACCCGGTGGACAAGCCCTCCGTAAATGGATCAACAAATGTCCAAACGATCTTTATTCGGCACTAACATTTCAGGGGGGATCTGCATGGCGTGACCACTTAACTACCGAAATTGGGAATGACCCAGAAGCGATAAAACTAATAGCAAGCTATACAGACGAAGCATTAGGCAAACTTATGACTAATCTTGGCGGACACTGTCTAGAAACCGTACTTGACGCTTTTGCTGCTGCAAGCCAAGACGATACTCCTACTTGCTTGATAGCCTATACGGTCAAAGGTTGGGGGCTCCCACTACAAGGCCATAAGGACAACCACGCCGGCCTAATGACGCCGGAACAGATGCAAATGTTTCAGCAAAGTCTTGGCATTAAAACTGGAGAAGAATGGAAACCATTCGCCGGCATCGAAACGCGTCGGCCAGCAATCCAAACTTTTCTTAGGCGGCTACCACTCAACAAATCACTATCGCGCCGCTACAAAGCAAAAATAATAGATGTGCCAGACAACCTAATATCTCCGGTCTCAAATAAGATAAGTACACAAGAAGCGTTTGGACGTATTCTTTATAATATTGCCGGGGAAAACAGTGAATTAGCTTCACGAATTGTTACCACATCGCCTGACGTGACCCAGTCTACAAATCTGGGAGGCTGGGTAAACCGGCGAGGCATTTTCGCTCGTGAGGAAAAAGCTGACACTTTCCGAGCCCAACAAGTACCTTCAATGCAGAAGTGGGCCTTTACCGACGCCGGTCAACATATGGAATTGGGCATTGCAGAAAATAACCTCTTCATTTTACTGGCCGCCCTCGGTCTTGCACACGAAACATTCGGTTACCGGTTGCTTCCCGTCGGAACAGTATATGATCCGTTCATTGCCCGCGGTCTAGATGCCCTTAATTACGCCTGCTATCAAGATGCTCGGTTCATGTTAGCAGGTACGCCCTCTGGTATAACGCTGGCATCCGAAGGCGGCGCACACCAGTCGGTAGTGACGCCTTTAATTGGGCTAAGCCAGCCTGGGCTCGCCTATTTCGAACCTGCTTTCGCAGATGAGCTCGCCGAAATTATGCGATGGGGTTTCCTTCACATGCAAGCCAATACGGGGGGTGCTATATATCTTCGGTTATCCACGAGGGTCATTCAGCAGCCTAAGCGGATTATCGACGAATCCTTGATAACCGACGTAGTTTCTGGAGGCTACTGGTTCCATCAACCAAGTAATCCGAAAGCCGGAACCGTAGTATATACTGGCGCACTGGCTACTGAGGCAATAGCCGCGCAGGCAAAAATTAAGGGATTGGGGGTTCTTGCCGTGACGTCAGCCGATCGATTATATAAAGATTGGCGCCGCAATGGAGAAGGCTCTCATATTTCGGCACTCCTTTCCGCGATCGACCGAAATGCACCTATAGTGACTGTGCTTGATGGTCATCCCGCCACTCTGTCATGGATTGGTTCTGTTGCGGGCCATAAGATTAAAGCATTAGGAGTCGAAAACTTCGGACAATGCGGAGATCTTGATAGTCTTTATGAAGCCTACTGCATCGATACTAATGCTATATTATCAGCCTATAAAAACTGATTACGACCCCATATGAATGAGCAAGAAATTTAGAACAACTAATTAACCAACTTTCCCAATAAGTCATAGTCACCGGCAGACGTAATCTCAACTTCAATTATATCACCCGTCATCACGCACTACCCGCTCTTGATAGTGACCGTGCCATCTATCTCTGGAGCATCTCCTTTCGTCCGACCAATAATAGTATCGTCAATTACGTCATCGACAATTACTTCCATAGTTTGCCCAATTTTGGCTTTCATTTTTTTTCTACTTATCCAACGCTGTGTTTTCATCAAACGCTCCCAGCGTTCTTCTTTGATTTCTTGATCAACGGGAAGAGAAAGGAAATTTGCTTCCGCACCATCTACATCTTCGTACTTGAAACAACCGACCCGATCGAGTTCCGCCTCTTCAAGCCAGCCTAAGAGCTCGGAAAATTCGTCTTCTGTTTCTCCAGGAAAACCAACGATAAATGTTGAGCGAATAGTAAGATCCGGACATATATTTCGCCATGCCTTAATGCGCTCTAATACTCGACCCTGATTAGCTGGCCGACGCATCAACTTTAATACTCTAGAACTCGCATGTTGAAACGGAATATCCAGATAAGGAAGAATTCGACCTTCTGCCATTTTGGGAATAATTTCATCTATATGGGGATACGGATAGACATAATGCAGCCGGATCCAAACATCCAACTCTCCCAGAGCCGAAACCAGATCCACAATGTGGCTTCTTACCTCTTCTCCACGCCATAAATTTGAAGCATGTTTCATATCAACGCCATAGGCGCCCGTGTCTTGAGAAATCACTAAAATCTCTTTTGTACCTGCTACAACGAGCCGCTCCGCTTCCTCCAAGATCTTATCAACCGGGCGTGAAGCAAGCTTGCCTCGTAAATGTGGTATGATGCAGAAACTACAACGATGATTACAGCCTTCTGAAATTTTTAAATATGCGTAATGGCGAGGTGTCAGGTGCAAACCTTCTGGTGGAACAAGATTCTGAAACGAGTTAACCTCTGGAAGAACAGCGCTATGCACGGCCTCAACCACAGCTTCATATTGATGGGGGCCAGAAACGGCAAGAACGCTAGGGTACACGTCCCGGATGGCATTAGCATCGTTACCCATGCAACCCGTCACTATAACACGCCCATTCTTATCAAGCGCTTCCCCAATAGCATCAAATGATTCGCGTTTAGCGCTGTTGAGAAAACCACAGGTATTAACAATTACCACGTCTGCGCCATCATACGTTCCAGAAACTTCATAGCCGTCCGCATAAAGCTTGGTTAGTATGCGTTCTGAATCGACTAACGCCTTAGGACAGCCCAAACTAACGATACCAACTTTTGGAGCTGTAGGCGCTATAATCTTAAACCACCCTAATCTAACCCTGGTTTTGCCAACCAGCGGATTCATGCATAGCCATTAACTCGCCTAATCGACTCTCCCAGACCTCAAGCTCTTCCTCGTCGCCATCTTCATCCCCCTCATCGAGTAATTTCTTATTAAACACAGCACGTCCCTCTACGGTCTCGATTAGCTCTCGAAAATGAACCTCGGATAATGCGTTGATCGCTACTTTGCCATCGAACAACATATCAGCACGTTCCATCATATCGAGTTTCTCCAAACGAGCGTCCAGCGTTCGCCAATGTTCGTGCCAAGCAGCATAAATCGAATTTCCTGCCGCTGACTGGCGCCCACCAAACTTCTCGTCGAGCGTTCCCATGATAGTCATAAACTCATGAACGGTGAGTTCTATCTTATTCATGGCCTTCTCCACTACATATATTACACCCAATGGCAGCAGACATTAGACGAACATTCCCGCGTCGGCAATCGGGTTAAGCATTCGGCTTTTTAAGCAGAAATTCGCGTCCTACTTTAACACTTTCTCGCCCCGCATATGCAACTATGTCTGCAGTGGCATATGTCTCAGGCCAAGAATGTGGCAAAAACGATCCTGTGCCCACAACATCTATAGGTGCATTTACGTCAGCCATAACTTTGCACTTGACCACATCAAACCCGCTTGAAGCGATAATGCGAACTTTGTGAAAACCCTCTTTGTTAAGCGTTTCACGCAAATGGAATATGCCAGCCGCAGAAACCCCAGTCCCGGTGAGAATTCGCAACTCCTGTTCATTTCGGTAACGACGAACCGCTAGGGGCGCATGCCGCTCGAGTACAGCGTATGATTCTGCTGGATCAAGACCTTCAATAAATCTTCCACCATGCGTATCAAGACGTATTGATAATAGGCCTCGGGAAGCTAGTTCTGGGAATCGGCGGCAAACCGTTAGAGAATCTGTTATCTCCCTACCATAATAATCGACAAGTACAGTAACGGGTTCATCGGGAAAAGTCTCAACATACATCTCCGCCGCTTTCAGCGTTGAGCCAGCATAACCTATCAATGCATGTGGCATAGTACCCATGCCCCCTGTTTTCCCAAAATAATGAGACGTTGCATTGGTAGCGTTGCCGATAAAGCCCTTGGCCCCCACTTGAGACTTAGCGGCGCTAGATCCAACAGACGCTGCGTAAGCCATCATTTCTGTCATCTCCAGTCCAGCGCAATGTCGGGCTTCCATAGCTAAAAACTCAACTTCGGGCAATTCGATACACATAGTGAATGCGTTATATGCTGCCACACACGGGGGCCCCAGTAGCTGAAGATAAAGCGTTTCAAGATCAACCAACTGGCTAAACAGTCCTCCAATATAAAGAAGCGGCTCACCGGCTCCAACCCATTGACCCTCCGCATAATTTAAATCAATTCGAAATTCTGTATCGCGCGCATCTGCCATGCATTTAAGCCAGTCGACCATGAGTTTTGGCGCAAAAACAACTGGCCGTCGCATAAACACAGAATACGTAACGTCATGATCCCCAAAAGCTTCCACGGCCTTTTTTGTTTTCCAAAAATAGCGGTCCGTCCAAGCTTCAACTTTACGCTCCGTTAGTGGACGCTCAATGAGCTTTTCTGCTGCCTTCTCTTTTTTCATATTGCGTGTCCTGAAAATCAATTCATTAATGTCACGCAACAATCCGTTCCGACTTTCGACCCCGTCCTTCTTTTAGCATTTCTGCCAAAAGAAACGCTAACTCTAACGATTGAGAGGCATTAAGGCGCGGGTCACAATGCGTGTGGTAACGGGCAAACAAGTCGTTATCGGTTATCTCACGAGCTCCGCCGGTACACTCTGTAACGTCCTGTCCTGTCATTTCAAAGTGCACTCCTCCGGCATACGAACCCTCCGCTTCATGCACCTCAAAAAAACCTTTGACTTCATCCAAAATTTGACCGAACGGGCGTGTTTTGTAGCCCGACGAGCTTTTAATAGTATTACCGTGCATGGGATCAGAAACCCAGGCGACGTTTCGGCCCTCTTTACCTACCATGCGAACAAGAGGCGGCAATTTTTCGACTACCTTGTCCGCGCCCATGCGCGCCATCAAGGTCAGGCGTCCGGGTTCATTTCTTGGGTTAAGAATATCAATTAAACGGATAAGCTCATCGGGCTCCATGGTTGGCCCCACTTTACACCCAATGGGGTTTGCAATACCGCGCACAAACTCTACATGGGCACCATCCAATTGCCGAGTGCGCTCGCCTATCCACAAAAGATGAGCGGACGTGGCATAAATTTCTCCAGAAGTAGAATCCACACGCGCCATAGCCTCTTCATAGTTCAGCAAAAGCGCTTCATGTGCAGTATAAAAATCCGTCTCCCGAATTTGCGGTGAGCTTTGTGAATCCATTCCACACGCTTCCATAAAAGCGAGGGTTTCGCTAAGTCGGTCAGCCATGCTCTGATACTTAGCAACAGCAGGACTATCGGCAACAAATCCCAAATTCCACTGGTGAACCTTATGTAAGTCCGCATAGCCTCCCTGCGCAAAAGCCCGGAGTAAATTTAATGTGGCAGCAGACTGATTGTAAACTAACATTAAACGCTCGGGATCAGGAACCCGGGATTCTTCAGAAAACTCAATACCATTGACCATGTCGCCACGGTAAGAGGCCAATGTTACACCATCAATCGTTTCTGTTGGAGTGGAACGAGGCTTGGCAAATTGGCCCGCAAGACGTCCAATCTTGACCACGGGCAGAGCGGCGCCAAACGTCAAAACAACTGCCATTTGTAATAACACACGAAACGTATCACGGATATTATCTGCGCTAAATTCAGCAAAGCTCTCCGCACAATCACCGCCTAGCAAAACGAAAGCTTGGCCATCCGAAACCTTGCCTAACGCCCGACCTAAGTTGCGCGCTTCTCCAGCAAAAACTAGTGGAGGGGAAGCACCTAGGCGCCGTTCAACATTATTTAGTGCGCCTAAATCAGGATAATCGGGAACCTGCACAATCGGTCTTTCGCGCCAACTATCTGGCGTCCATTTTTTGTCCATTTCGGACCTCGTTTTGTTGTTCACCCAGGGTCTAAATAGCAAACTTATTGCCGCTAATTGATCTTTCACCTATACGCCGAATAAGCCGAAATTACCAGAAAAACCCTATCCATTTAAATACTTAACGTTTTTGGTGGGATAATTATGTTTTTATATTTTTATAATTTTAAAACCAAGAAATGCCATATCAGTCCAAATATTTTTCAATCCCAAACAAAATTATAAAGTCTCTGATGCTGGTTCGCGCATAGTCACAAACTCCTCCGCGGCTGTGGGGTGGATACCAATTGTGGCATCAAATTGCGCTTTCGTAGCACCAGACTTTAACGCTACGGCGAAACCCTGTATCACCTCAGGTGCATCGGGGCCAACCATGTGAACTCCGAGGACTTTATCAGATTGACGCGCTACTATGAGCTTCATCATAGTCCGCTCATCTCTCCCAGAAAGCGTATGTAACATTGGTTTAAAATTGGATTTATATACGTCAATATCGTTTTGCTGACGCGCCTCAGATTCGGTCATTCCAACGGAGCAAACAGGTGGCTGGCTAAATACGGCTGACGGGACGTTTGTGTAATCGACGGCAGTTGGCGTCCCTTCATAAAGTGTTTGGGTTACGGCCATCCCTTCATGCAAAGCGACTGGAGTGAGGTTAATGCGGTCCGTAGCATCCCCAATCGCGTAGATACTGTCGATAGCTGTATTAGAATAAGCGTCAACAATAATAGCGCCTTTATCAGACAATTTAACCCCTACCTCTTCGAGACCAAGGTTCGCCGTATTTGGCCGCCGCCCCGTGGCATACATGACCAAATCCGAGTCCACCTGATCGCCTTGGTCGAGCTGCAGGGCGACCTTTTTATTGTTTTGAGCAATTGAGATAACCTTCCGTTCAGAAATAATATCAATTCCCTTTTTAGTCATCTCATCACGAAGTGTCGCACACACCTCGGAATCAAAACCACGCAAAACATTTTCGCGTCGGATAATAAGCCTTACATCAACACCAAGTGCATTAAAAATTCCTGCAAATTCAACAGCTATATATCCACCACCGACAATTGCAATTTGTTTTGGCAGCTCCTCAAGCTCAAGTGCCTCGTTAGACGTAATTACATTACTAATGCCCGGAATATCTGGCATCCGAGGCCACCCGCCCATAGCCAAAAGAATGTGTTCAGCCGTAAATTTTGTACCATCAACATCTACAGTATGGGCATCAATTAATGTACCCGTACCCATTAATTCGTCTACACCCGCGTCTTTTAATAGTCGATGATATACCATTTCGAGACGGTTAAGCTCAGTTTCCTTCGCTTCTATTAGTTTTGACCAACTGAAATCAACGTTGTGGTAGCTCCAACCATAGCCTTGCGCATCTTGAAACGTTTCCGCGAAGTGGGCGCCATAGACTAATAATTTTTTCGGCACGCAGCCCCGCATAACGCACGTGCCTCCAACACGGTTTTTTTCCACCACAGCTACCCGTTTACCATATTTTAAAGAGGCAAACCGCGATGCACGAACCCCTCCTGATCCAGCTCCGATAACGATTAAATCGTAGTCATATCTAGTCATTCAAACCTCTCGGCTGCTTAGTATTTAGAACAGCTAAATCCGCCTTAGATAATTCAACCATCAATTATGTAATTTGTCGTTGGCGCGTAGACAAATTAACGCCAATATCCGATATTAAAGAACCTATTTCATACTTATGAGCCTTTAGCAAACATCGAAAATCTCAAACAAAAACCAGTCAACATGCTAAGATTTCTATGTGACCACGAGAGTTAAAATGAACCGGCAGCTCCGACGTAAAACGCAAAAAAGACAGCAAAAAGGAAAAAGGCAGAAAGCCGACAAATCCTTGCGCCAAGCGCTTAACACTCTAAAATCTGGTGACAGTAAAAATGCATTTGAAGTCGCTTTTGAGGTGCTCGAAAGAACCGGTCGAGATGATGCCGCAAAGATAGCTGCCCACGCTGCATTAAAATTGGAGAGTTTGGAGCAATCTATAATAGCCTATTTCAGGCTTATAAAACATGCGCCTACAAATGCCGATATTCAAAACGATTTAGCCGGTTTACTCTGTATGGCCGAGCGCTTTCGTGAAGCAGAGTCGGCCTCTCAGCAAGCCCTTACACTTGATCCTGATCACAGTGATGCTCGGGTCAATTTAGGCCACGCGCTCGTGGGCCAAAAGAGAACGGTTGAAGCCGAGCAGATGTTTAAAGAGATGATAAAGAAATCACCCGACAACGCCACTGGACACTCAGGACTTGGAATTGCTTTAGAATCACAAGGACGCTTGACAGAGGCTGTTCCGCCTCACCGCGAGGCCTACCGACTAAACCCTGCGAATCGAGTTTACCGAAACAACTTGGAAACAATTCTCAGAGAATGCGGTATTGGGTTAGATGAACGGGAAAGGATGTATAGAGCAGACTTAATAAACAATCCCGAGGACTTCTCTGCCGCAATGCTATTAGCCTGTATATTCCGCGATACCGAACGACTGGATTCAGGTAAGGCTGTGATTGAATCCTGGATCCCTAAAGAAACTGACCTTGAAACCAAAGACCGAGCCCAACTTCGGGAAATTCTATCAGAGCTCCAATTTCTTAGCGATGATTTCACCAATGCCTGGCCAAATTATCATTGGCGCCTCAAGCGGTGGGAACGTTGGAGTGGTAAACCTCTGCAGCCGGCATGGAACGGTCAATCCTTGAAAGGAAAAAATCTATTGGTTTTCGCCGAACAAGGCGTGGGCGACCAAGTAATGTTTATGGCGCTAATGCCGGATTTAATCGCACGTGGGGCACGGATTACACTGGAATGCGACCCACGTCTTGTACCGCTATTTCAGCGCTCTTTTCCGAATATTCAGTGCGTACCAGTAGAAAAGCCTGCCGTACCTGAAACTCTATCATCAAAAATAGACTACCACGTAGCTATGGGAAGTATCGGGTGCTGGCTTTGGAAAAAATTCAAAACTAGATCAACCTCCTCATATCTTAAGCCCGATGCTGAAAAAACGGCGGAATTGCGCGCAAAGTACAAAGCTAACAGCCATAATCGACTTATCGGGGTTTCCTGGGAAAGCCCACAAGGCGCAAATGGAGCCGTCAAATCCCTAACACTATCTCACTTAATCCCATTATTTGATCTGCCTAATACCCGTTTCATTGATTTACAATATGGAGATACGGAAGACGCGCGCAATTCTCTTAAAAAAGAAAACGAAATTGAATTGATCCACGACGATAGCGTCGATCAAATGCAGAATTTAGACGACTTTGCTGCGCAAGTAGCGGCTATGGACGCCGTAGTATCTGTTTCCAATTCTACCGCGCATATAGCAGGCGCCCTAGGTATAACGACCTGTATATTATTATCGCAAGCACCACAATGGAAATGGGGGGGAACAAAGGAAGATTGCGAATGGTACCCAAACGTGCGACTATTACGTCGTAGTGTTGGAGAATCGGCTCACAACCAAATCTGCCGTACTAAAGCCCTAATATCATAAATTATGGCAACGCACCCGTTGCAAAAATGCAACTAAGTTGCGTAAAATTCCCACATTCAGTGTTTTTTCCTTCTCAGCGCAGCAAAAATCCATCACATTCAGTCTAATGGAAAGTCAGCCCAAGCATCCGGATGGTTGGTACCAAGGGCAGGGCTTTTCAATATTAAACGGGTTAACCCAACCCATTAGTTAAGTAAAAAGGAGAAACTAAAGTGGATATCAAAACTATCCTAAAAACTTCGGTAGCTGCGGGCGCGCTTTTCGCCTTTGCCGCACCGGTTAGCGATGCTGAAGCTGGCAATATTACGAATGCCAATAGCAAAGCTACAGTTTCAATTGGTGGTCGTATTCATCGTGCACTTGCGTCTATTGACGATGGCGTTCATGATGAGTTCTTCAATACAGATGGTACAACTGGTGATTCAGAAATGTGGCTTAGCGGTTCGGGCGCTCTCACAGAGAGCATTACCGTTAAAGCTACGTTGCGTTGGGACATTGCCAAGAACGAAGCCACTTGTAACTTCGGATCTACCACTGGTGAAAGCGCTTGTGCCGATGCCGGCAATGCCGACAAATACGAAAACATTGCATTCGTGCATAAGTCAATGGGCACACTGACCCTTGGTGATGTTGAGCCAGGCGCCGACGGCACCATGGACGCTCGTTATGTTAGTGCCATGTTTAATGACGGTGCTGCGGCTGCGCGGGCTACAAATATCACTAGTGGTACTGGAACCTTCCAGGGCGCTATTAGTGACCACCACGCAAAAATCGATCCAGGTAGTAGTGCTAATAAAATCCGCTGGGACTCACCTAGCTTTAATGGCCTTACTATCGGTGCCGACTACCGTCAAGATGGCGGCGGAAGTGTTGGTGTAAAATATGCCGGTAAAATGGGTGGAATGGACTTCAAAGCAGGTGCTGGTTACGATAACGAAAACAATACAGCTCTGGTTGGTGGCCATATTGCCCTTAAACACGCTAGCGGTTTCAATATTGCTTACAACTATGGTAAAAAGCATGCCAGGGATGCAAGTGATGGCGGAGCAGGCGCTTCAGGCGCGGCGGATGATCCTTCGTGGTGGCGTCTCATTGGTGGCTATCAAGCTACCATGAATAGCTTTGGACAAACTGACATCCATCTTGAGTATGCCGAATCGGATACACATGCACAGGACGGAAATGAAGCCGAAGTCATTAGAATTGGTATCACTCAAAGCCTAGATTCGATTGGTGCGAAAATGGGTCTTGATTATGCACGTATCGAGTTCAGCGATGCTGCAGCTACCGACTTCAACGATATTGACGCAGTCGTCTTTGAAACCACTTTTAACTTCTAAGACGTCTTTCAACAGTATCTCTCTCTCAGGTTTATCCTAGAGAGAAAGGAAGGCCGGGGAACCTTAGGTCCCCCGGCCTTTTCTGTTTAATTAACAGCCAATTGTTAAATCTAGCTCGCTTGCTAATTTTTCGATGTACCGCCCATGAAAAAACAACTTCTAAATACGAAAAAAATCAATCAAGCAGCTGGTCTTTTTCAGGTTGCTGATGCGGATTTGTTTTCTAAAAACTGGGAGGGGGCCATTCAAAAATACCGTCAGGCGCTCAATATTAATCCCAGTAACTCCGCAGGATGGGCTAACTTCGGAGCCGCCCTTTTGGAAGTGGGCAAAGCCGAGGAAGCAGAAAGCGCACTTGAGAGCGCGCGCACCCTAGACCCAAAAGGCATAAATGTTCTTGGGAACTTGGCCAACCTTAAAAAACAGCTCGGTGACAATGAGGCTGCGGAAAAATTCTACCGTAAAATTCTAAAACACTACCCGAACGTTGCCCGCGCATGGCATGAAATGGCAAGAATAAAACGCTTCCACCCAGGTGACCCAGATATTCTCGAACTAGAATCTTTACATGCTAAAAGTAGCATTAACGATGAGGCGCGAATGCATGCCGCTTTTGCTCTTGGTAAAGCGCTCGAAGACACCCGCGATTACGATCGTGCCTTTCAATATATCAAAGAGGCTAACTGCCTCAAACGGCGAACGCTTAATTTCGATTTAAAAGCTTTTCGGATTACCGTAGATGAAATCATCCGTGTTTTCGACGCTTCATATATTAACCGCTTTCAATCGTGCGGAGATAATGATGAGCGGCCAATTTTTGTTCTTGGTATGCCTCGTTCCGGAACAACCTTAATTGAACAGATCTTAGCCAGCCATAGTTCGGTTTTCGGTTGTGGTGAATTTGAAGGTATCAATACAATAGTCAGGGAGAGCATTCCAAAATTTCCAAAAGGTGCTGCCCTTCTAGCTCCAGAAAATTTTAAGCACATCGGCACAAGGTATGTCGAACAATTAACCAAATATGCCGGAGCAGCAAACCGCGTAACGGATAAAATGCCGCGTAATTATTTATTCATCGGGGTTATATTAAATATATTACCACAAGCACGCATCATCCACTGCCAGCGCTCCCCAATGGATACTTGTTTTTCTTGCTATGCATTGCATTTTCCACGGGGCCAAGAATTTAGCTACAATATGGATGAGCTTGGAGGCTATTTTTTACTTTACCGTCAACTCATGGAGCACTGGCATCGCGTTGCGCCAGGTCGGATTTTAGATATCGCATATGAAGACGTAATTCGGGATACAGAAGTTAAAACTCGAGAGCTGTTAGATTTTTGTGACTTAGATTGGGATGAGGCCTGTCTAAAGTTCCATAAAACAAAACGCCTTGTTGGCACAGCAAGCGCCGCTCAAGTACGTGAACCTATATATTCGCGTTCTGTGGAACGCTGGAGGCATTTTGAAGAACAACTAAAACCCCTCAAAGACCTAATCTACAGCTAACTGCTCGGAAAATTAGGCTAAAAGAACCTGTGAAAATCCCGTCTAGTCAAGTGGCTCCATTTGATCGCATCGAAGCATGGCGTCTCTTTCGTCAAACCATTCAACAGCATAATCCGTTTTCTCATATTCTTTAAAATAAGGCCCACCGATAGTATAATGCAGATTGGAAACCTCAGAAGTTGGAAGTGTACGATCGTAACCTACCAACAAGTTCCAACGATGTGGAATTTCACCAATCAAGGTATCATCGTCGAGCCAATTGAATCGATGAAGATCAAGCCCGCTAGCATTATTGACATAATCCACAGTTAGCGCCGTGCATTTAGCACAATTAAATAGCATAACGCTAGACCAGTTCTTTTTTTCATATCGTGTTTGAGTCGTGCCGAGAAATTTGGTCTCCTCTTTTGGTTCATGCTCGTGTTTAACGCACATAACAGCATACTTATCATCACGAAGCGCCCAAAGCTTTTGAATGTCATCAAGCACGAGCATATCGCAATCCATAAAGATCGCCCACCCCTCAAACTCACAAAGATATGGCGTTATAAATCTAGAAAAAGAAAAATCCGTCGACTGAAGTGGATTTCGAGCCCGTGTCATTATGTTTGTCAGTTGTGACAACATCAGGGGAGCTATCGATACAGGCTCCGTCGCCCGTGCATGAATAGAATGTGAAAGTACGTGGTAAGCAACTGTCTCACGTGGGTCAAAACCTATGAAAATCCGAATCAATGTATGTATCCCATAATTAAACGACAAAAAAGCGCTGAAAATAAACCCGCGTTTCCGCCAGTGTACACGGTTAAATAATTATCATTCGTTCCACTTACCGCTTCCCGTAATAGTTGCCAACGTTTTCTCACCATTCTTGCTCTTCTTAATAACGTCATATGCTGCAAAATAACGGAGGCCTGGAGATCTTTTAATTCTTGATCGGAATATTTCCTCCCACCAATTAGGGGGTTCAAGCGTACAGTGCGCATTCTCACCATTTGGAAGTGTCTTTTTAGCTGGATAACAAGCTACATTTGCATATACGAATTCGGTGGCAAATCCGAAAATTTCATCAACGATCCAAGAAATATCCTCTTTTGGACAGTGTTCAAGGACATCTGTTGTAACAACGCCATCAAATGTCCCTTTTGGTAATTGCGCATACGGTACGTAGGCTGGATCAAAACACTCTATAGAATCTACATTCCAAAACGCTTTTATATTAGGAAATTTTTCCCCATCCGGGGTCTCGATCAATAACGATTCATATTGCTTTCCCTTACCAGAACCATAATCAAGTATAGTTTTAGACCCAAGAACATTAATAATATTTCTTATTCGCGCAGCATGTTGCGGAAGACTTCGGCCATCAAACGTTTGCTCAGGTGGTATCCCCTGGGCAGCCGCACCGTCGACATGCATGGTTTTGTAATACCCAAGAAGTTCCAAATAACGGAGACTTGGGTTTTGGCGGGAAAATTTGGCCATAGTTCTCTCTAAATTGTCTAAAACCTGCATTGGGTTTTATCTTGCTAAAAGCTCGGTTAAAAAACACACTTAGACTTAAAAATTTTCAAAATATTAATCAACCCAATGGTATATAAACTAAAAAGGCCGAAAAATAACAGAGTGTTATGATGCGCCTTTATCAAATGTTTTAACTTCGGTGTTAATTATACTTAATTTATTGTCACTACTACCCCATACATTTGCAACCAACTCTAGGTCCTGAATATGATTAAAAAGGCCCGCCTTCCAAACGGTTCGCGTTGAAAGTTTAGAGTAAACAGCCGATCCACAATTAGAACAAAAATGCCTTTCCACTGAGTTTCCACTATCTGCCGTCACGTTAAATATTGATGTCTCTCCTTTTGTTACCTGGATATCTCCATCAGGAACAATAATATTAAATGACGGTCCACCACCTGATGCTTTTTGACAATCCGAACAATAACACGCGATTACATTTTTTGGTAATTCTGAGCAAGTCACTTCAATCCTGCCACAAAGGCATTTGCCTATTTCGTCCGACATATACATCCCCCTGACAATAACGTTCGAAAAGATGTTAATATTATATGCATGAGCTAGCTTGATTAATATTAAGAAATTAAATCCAGCCAATACCTAAAGATATATACAGATTCTACGACACTTATTATGCTTGTTTGCAAGTACACTACTATAAAATCGATACTAGCACTTTACCTAAAAATGTATTTCAAAAATCGTTATCACCTATATGCATTTTTAACCATGGAACAGTTTCTATTGCCGCTTCAAACGCGTCTTTCTCAGTCTTCCACTTTAAAAGACAATAGTTGCCAATAGGAAACCATCCGCTATTCGTTTCAGGGTCGCGACGGTATTCCTCAAAGCTAAATACACCATCGGAATTTTCGAATATATCTACACACCTACTACCATCTGGCAATTCAATAGAACGATTAACTTTATAGCTTACCTGGTTCATTTCAAAAACCGCCATCGCTTATCTGTTTATTGTACGGAACGACTGGAAGATAAGTTTGTATATAAATTTACTTACTATCCAAATATAATTGACTAAAATTTTTTTCTAACCACCATACCACCTCACCATTCCTATTATTGCTGCCGCAGCATAAAATAGTTGAAGGGATAATATCCCATGGTGCTTCCCAATGTATGACCACAAGCCAATTAGACCTGCCGAAGCTAATAATAGGGCAAACCCTATAAATTCAGCTCCAATATTCATAGCTACAAGCAACGAATACACGACCGCTGCCGCTACACCTCCCCATTCCAATAATTTACTACTTCTCCAACACACGAGTTTATCCCCTTACAATATATATCGTCTCGTTTCCAAGACGGAATAGCGAATATTTTTTCTCATCTATAGAATGGTATTCGATCTTTTCTATATTTGTTGAAGCGCCAAATAATAACTTTATCGCCTTGACAACCGGACAAATCCCTTAGTAAAGGGCAGATGATTAAGATAAAGCTTTTGGGAAATTTTATTACCTCTTGAAAATTGCATTCCAGTTTCTTCTATATGATTCAGTTACTGGTTTCTGTGACTCACCTCTAACATACGTTGCCTTTTCTGAGTTTGTATTTTTTGATTTTTCCACCTTTCCATCACCTGCATTAGATGAGGCTTCCTTAGGTGATGATGTTTGTTTCGTTTTTTCTTTTTTTATTTCCTTACTAGCATTTTTTGAAACACTTCCATTGGACGTTTTTACATTGCTAGATTTCTCGTTTTTTTCTTTCATGAATCCCCCCCGCAACCAAGTATACAGCACACTCTATTGATCCCCCCTTTAAAAGGCGGGACTTTAGGAAAAGCGTGGAATTATATATTCAATTCAAAGCCTCCCCAGTTAATACTAAACCTATTCTTTAATACGAAAATATTTCACTGCGGCGCACATTTAAGTCCAGGTCTATAGTTGGATATTGAATTTCACACTTCAGAGCAACGTTTTTAAATTTCATCGCGCTTTTTGTGTTCACTTTTTGGTGCGCGATTAAGAACGGTATCTCTTAATGACGCAATAATAACAAACCAATAAAAACGTATTTTTTTGAAGATTCCTTTTTGATTTCTAAGCTTATTAAACTTATCAATCCCACACTCCGTTGTAATAAATTTAGACATTTTATGCGAACCAAAATTTAAATAGAATACACAAATCGATATAATAGTAAAATTTATGCGCCTTTTTGATTTAAATATAACGATATCATTTATAAATTAGCGTAATATAATCATCTAAAAATTTGCGGAATGTTGAATATTGAACTCTTATTACGTAACAAAGTTTAATGATAGGTTGATGAGCTATGGATGAAGATCAATTAAATATACAAATACGTAAATTTCTCAAGCAGGTCGGCATAAAATCGCAGAGAGAAATCGAGAATGGAATTAAGCAAGGTTTTATAAATGGTTCAATTAATGAAACTACGCCAATTCATGTGCGGATGACCCTTGAAGTTGAACCTCTTCAAATTACTGAGGTGATAGAGGGCGACATACAATAGCGTAAAATCTAGATATGCTCATTTTATTTAATAAAATACACTTAACAATAAATGCGCCACAGATCTCTCTCAGCGCCCATCTAAGATGATGGCGGAAAACCCGTACCTGCTTCTACTCAGCTCCAAACCACACGAGATTATGTTTTGATCACAAACCATGAACACGGTTCATAAAATGGAAACCTCTGCAAAAGAACGGCGTCCATCTTGAAATTGGCATTTACGATTTTTGACTATGGAATTCAAAATTACTGGATTACCCATGACGATGATTCGCCATTTTTAAAAGGGCCAAGTGATATAAAGTTACCAACAGTGTCACCGCAGCCTATTTCTTTCGAAACGATGATTCTAACAGCCTTTATAGTTATTGCTAACACATTTGCGAGCTAGATATTCCGATGTTGCTATTTGTAAAGGGCTCATCTTCTTAGCAATGTTTATTTTTCTCTCATGCGCATCATGATTCCCCTGCACGGCGGCTATACTCCACCACATATGACTAAGAATATAATTTTGTCTAACTCCTTTACCACTACGGTACATCAAACCTAGATTAACTTGCCCTTCAATGTTCCCCTGCTCTGCCGCAAGTCTATACCATCTAACAGCCTCTTCCTTATTTTTCTTAATTCCTTTCCCATATTGGTACATAAAACCTAAATTAACTTGAGCAATAGCATTCCCTCTTTTTGCAGCAAGTGTAAACCATTTTACCGAAGAGCTATCGTTCTGTGCGACTCCTTTTCCTTTTGCATACATCATACCTAGATTTAATTGAGCTAAAGTATTGCCCTGCTCTGCGAGGGTAGCCCACTCACGAATTGCGGTTGCGTAATCTTTCTTGTTATAGGCAATCAACCCTTTTTGAAAATTAGCACCCCAACTATCACCAATCGTGTGCAAGAGAGCTCCAAAAACCACTAGAATAGTTAATAGCTGCTTCATCCCAAGATCATAGCAGAAACAATATAAAAATTACACTCAGCCCCAAAAAGGAGTCGCGTTCCTTCCAAATTTTTTAAAATCATATTCCCGTCCTGGGTCAATTTTAAATCGGTTCATCACTATATACATCGTAAATACTCCACGGTGACGGAGTGGTTTCTACCTGTGAAATAACATAGTCTCATAATTAAACCCTCCAACTCATCGACTACAGACGTGTATTAGGATGGTTTGATCTACTGAGTTAGATTGAGACTAAGTCTGAGCATTGAGATGCGATGCGCCGACTTTCAGATGAAATGTGAGGAAAGCTTCTGTATTAATTTCTATGATTGACTTACCACTGAATCCCACTATTCCACAGTAACGAATTTATTTTTAGAGGAGGGGGAGGTTACATCCGTGAAATCGTTTTTTCTATAATGGTTAAAATCTATGTCGATGCTGATGCCTGTCCGGTTAAGAACGAGGTAGAACGG
>PBLS01000080.1 GCA_002721825.1 Magnetovibrio sp. | reverse complement strand
TGTGGACCAAAACCATAGGTTGGCGCGCCTGTTGCTGCCTTAAATGGTGCTGCTGCAGGGGAGTGGTCCTTGTGAGTGTGGGTTATTAAAATATGTGTAACCTGTTCACCGGCTACAGCATTTAGTAGAGCATCAATATGTGTATCAATCAACGGCCCAGGATCAATTACTGCTACTTCGCCATGACCGATAATATACGTTCCAGTACCATAAAATGTGAAAGGTGATGGGTTTTGCGCGACTACGCGTCGAATCATTGGTGTTACTTGATCAGCAATACCGTATTCAAATGCCAAATCGCGAACAAATTCAATTTCAGACACAATTTAAATCCTAAAAACTAATTTTAAAACAAAACAGGTTACCACGAAAATATTACGTAGGCTCGTGTTCCAGCTTTTTAATTCCCCATGCATCTTAAAGAGTTAATTAAAACAAATAATCTCCTCGGTTACCCCATCTGAGACAGATATTTATAATATTGCCAAAGTAAAGTAGCTGCAGCGGAACGATATGGGCGCCAGCGTTCAGCAATCGTCGCAAGTTCATTCGGATTCGGCTTAACATCCAAATGTAATAAATCTTTAACTGAAATAGCAAGAGCGAGATCACCTGAGGGGAAAACATCGGGTCGCTTTAAGGCGAACATCAAATAAACCTCAGCGGTCCATGGCCCAATTCCCTTATAAGAAATTAATTTCGACCGAACCAATTCGTCGCTTAGCGATTCAAGTTGTTTTAAATCAAGTTCACCTTTGCAAACAGCATTGGCTGTAATTTTTGCATATTTTACCTTTGAGCGGCTTAATCCGCATTTACGCAATGTTTTATCATTGAAGCGACAAATTTTATCGGCGGTTACCCCTCGTGCATGGTCGTCAAGTTTCTTCCAAATTGCTGCTCCTGCTGAATTTGAAACTTGCTGTGAAATTATAATACGTAATAAAGCCGCATACCCAGACACATATTTCCTTGGTTCTGGAATCCCTGTCAGATCAATAGCGCGCGCAAGTATTGGGTCTTTCCGGGCCAATTCCGAAAATTCTTTTTTCAGATCTATCGAGTTCGACGTCAGCGTAATTCCTCCACTGGCTCGATACCAAAAACATTAAGCCCTGAAGCAATTACAAAAGCTACCGCTTGAACTAATGCAAGTCGCGCCACTGTTAAATCGGGATTTTCACTGTTAACAAAACGCAATGACGAATTGTCACGGCCCTTATTCCAAAGCGCATGAAACAATTCCGCTAAATCATTCAAATAATAAGCAAGACGGTGCGGCTCTTGTACTTCTGCAGCCGCCTCAACAACCTGTGGCCAAGACACTACCTGGCGAATCAAATCTAACTCGCCCGGATCATCCAACTTCGAAAAATCCGCATCATGAAGCAAATTTAACGTAAGCTTTGGATTTCCTAAAATTTCAGGTGCATTTCTGAGGACGGAACAACAACGGGCATGGGCGTACTGCAAATAAAATACCGGATTATCACGAGAATGATCGACCACTTTTTTAAGATCGAATTCCATCTGTGTATCATTCTTCCGTGTCAACATTATGAAACGAACCACATCTTTTCCAACTTCATCGATCAGGTCTCTCAATGTTATAAAATTACCTGACCGTTTTGACATTCGAATTGGTTTCCCACCTTTTTTAAGGTGTACAATTTGGCAAAGCTTTATATTAAGTGTATCGGACCTACCTGTAATAGCCGAAACGGCTGCTTTCATACGTTTCACATAACCAGAATGATCAGCACCGAAAATATTAATCATAAACTCATAACCTCGACGGTGCTTGTCATAGTGGTATGCGATATCGTTAGCAAAGTATGTCCAAGAACCATCGGACTTTTTAAGTGGCCGGTCGATATCGTCACCAAAACTCGTAGACTTAAATAGAGTTTGCTCTCTGCGTTCCCAATCATCAGGCTTCATTCCTTTTGGCGGTTCGAGTACCCCTTTATAAATTAGTTCCTTACTATTCAAATCATTGAAAACATCGTTAACAATTCCAGCATCTACAAGTGCACGCTCAGAGGTAAAAATATCTTGCTTAATGCCAAGTGCTGCAAGATCAGAACGAACTGTTTTCATCATCATTTCGACAGTTACTTCGCGAAATAACTTTATCCATTCCACTTCATCCACGCCATACCATTTGTCTCCCTCTTCCGAAGCAAGACAGTGTCCGACCTCAATCATATAATCTCCAGGGTAGAGGCCATCCGGGATTTCTCCAACATCATGCCCAAGTGCTTCACAGTAGCGAAAGTATGCAGAGCGTGCTAGGACGTCTACCTGATTACCAGCATCATTTATATAATACTCCGTAGTGACATCGTAGCCCACCTTCCGCAATAAATTGGCCAAAACGTCACCTGTTACTGCTCCTCGTGCGTGGGCTACGTGCAGAGGCCCGGTGGGATTTGCTGAAACGTACTCAACATTGACTTTTTTACTTTCGCCAAAGTTTGAATCCCCGTAATTTGTCTTGTATTTTAAAACTTCAGTTAACTGTCGCTGCCAAAAATCCGCTTTTAAACTCAAATTTATAAAACCAGGTCCCGCAATCTCAGATTTTTGAACATCGCCTAATTCAGAGAGCTTGCTCTGGATTATTTCTGCCAGCTCACGAGGTGCCATCCTAGCGTCTTTTGAAAGTACCATTGCCGCATTAATAGCAATATCACCATGGCTTGTATCACGTGGTGTATCAACAACTACTCGACTAATATCCGGTCTAGAAACAAAAACCCCATCATTAACCAGAGAACTAATAATATTAATGACATGATCCTGAAAAATTTTTTTTATCTGCATTTTATAATATCCAAATGCCTAGGTTCGGCGTGATACGATAGTCGACGTCTGTGATCAAGTAGGGTTGCTGTAAATAGGTATTTTATGACAGGGTTGCCCATGAACAAAAAGCATTTCGACCTCTATCAAAACCAGCTCTTGAAAATTAGAAATGGTTTACTGCAGGATTCGGATAAAACGCGGGATGATCGCCAACCAGTGCTACTAGATCAATCATCTGTTGGAAGACTATCAAGGATGGATGCGCTTCAAGTCCAGGCAATGCAACTTGAAACTGAACGACGCCGCAATATTAAATTACAACGTATCGAATCTGCATTGACACGGCTGCAGAATGGAGAGTTTGGGCTCTGCATTATATGCGGTGAAGATATACAAGAAAGTCGCCTTAAATACGACCCAACAATACCCACATGTATCGCATGTAGCCGTGCAAGCAGTTAAATATATTTTTTACAATCTCGCCGGTAGAGCCAATAGAAGCGAGCACTCAGTAACGCTGTTGCAATAATTGTTGATCCAGATATCCCATAGAATATTCCCGTTATTCCAGCTTCAAGTGGGAACACGAGATACCAAGTCAATGGCACCATTAAAGCTAAAAAAGAGAAAGCCTGAATAGTACAAGCTACCCAAATATCCTGACGACCACGGAGTGCATTCGCCATAACCGCTTGTCCACCATCTGTGACCAGGGCAATCGCGGCCCAAAATACTAATGGTGTGGCAAGTAAATAAACTTCGGTATCATTCGTAAAAACTTGGACGACGTTTTCATCAAAGAACACTAAAAATATTCCGATTATAGTAGTTGCTAATGTTGTGAGCCCCAGGCCAGTCCAACCAGCAAATGCCATATCACGATGTTCTTTTCGACCATGTGCATTACTAACACGTACGGTAGTCGCAGCACCGAAACCAATAGCTACCATGAATGAAAAAACGAGCAAATAAAACGTTATAGTAAATGCGGCTAGGGGTATAGGACCCAGCCAGCCTGCGAACTGCTGAATTATTGAAAAAGCAGCTGTTTCAATCCCTAAGCTAACACCAGTCGCATAACCTAATCGACGCTGGATAGTCCATGACGACAAATTACCTCTTACGCGCTGACGCACACCGAATTTTTCACAATCTCTCATGAAAAAAATATACACAATCATAAAAGCCGCTACTATCCATCTTGTAATGCTGGTAGCCATTGCCGCCCCTGTTGCACCAACAGGTAAGCCGTCAATATTCCCATAAATAAATAACCAGTTGAGTAAGAAATTAATTAAGTTTGCCAATATAATAGCTAAAAAGCCTGGGATAGGTCGTCGGATTCCTTCTAGAAAGAAACTACATGTGATAAACAGCATATGCCCTGGTAGACCAAGCCCTAACAGAGCCATTACTTTTCCGCCTTCAGCAGCTAAACGTGGGGACTGCCCTGACCACGTTAAAAAATTGTCACCATATAATGATACGATAGCGGAAATGATCCCAAGCGCTAATGAATAGGCAATTGACCTACGCCATACTTTGCCACATTCTTTAAATTTTTTAGCACCATAAAAATGAGCGGTAAGAACCAATGTACCCATAATGAGACCGATAGAAGTCACCAAAAGGGGTTGAAACAGGGACATTCCCATCGCGAGAAAGCCTAATTCAACAGCTCCATAATGCCCGACCATTACTGTGTCGACGAGCACAATAAGAATCATGCCAGAGCGTGCTAGGACGATGGGCGGTGCCAATCTAATCATCTCTGCAATGTGGAGCCAAGTTTCTCTTGAAAGAAGTATTCTAATCATGAGGATGGGATTGATGTTCAAGTAGATTGGAGGCCTTCACTGAATTTTTGAGTTTGTTCATTCTGTTTATATTCTTAAAGCTCATAATCCTTTGCGCTTATCCAGAAACAAGTTTGCTAACTTAGACTGCTATTGTTTTCAATTAGTTCCAAGACCTCATTTAACTTAGGGTCACACTCTCCAATCTTAGCCATCTCTTTAATCGTATTAACCAAATAGTCTCGGCAAGTGCCATATTTGCCTTTACTGTGCGCCATGATCTTTGCCATTTCCGCCGCTGACCTTGGGCCAGCATATCGACTGTGAAACTTGTTAACTACCCATGTTAGTGTTCTCAATTCAGAGCCATCATCCAGTTCGACTGTAATCCATTTGGGATTATACACACCACTAGTCATTTCCCTGTCCCATAGATATTTAAGATCCCTAATACGTGTTTTCGGCGATATTTTATACACGATACCCTTGCAACGACCATATATTGCGGGTTCTAAACACAAAGTGAGACCAGGATGCTTCTCCGTCCCACGCCCCTTCGTACTCCATATATTGAATCGGCGTTCGAATCCCCTAAGTAGAGCCGGATGCCTCTCAATCGGAACAAATCCAGGTTTCCACATCAAAGAACCGAAACCAAACACCCATATATGCACCGGGTCAGGGGCTTCAATAATCATTTTCTTAAACAGTCTATCTCGTTCCTCCTCGCTAAGTTGTAGAGATCTATTTAACTTAGAAAACGCTGATCCAGATAAGGTCATATCTACACAGCTTGCTCTTTTGTAGTCCGGAATTGCAGATCAGGCCAATCTTGTTCCGCCTTAGACATATGCCATGCATTGCGGGCTAAAAAAACAGGGGAGCCATCGTGATCTTCTGCCATCACAGAGCGATTTGTATCGAGAAACTGTTTTACGGTAGTTGGCTCGTCACTCTCTACCCATCTAGCGGTGAAAAGGTCTGTGGGCTCAAAAAAAAACAGCCACATCGTATTCAGTACGAATTCGTTCCGCTAAAATTTCAAACTGTAGCACTCCAACTACCCCAACAACCCAATCTCCACCTATTAAGGGCTTTAAAACACGCGCTGCGCCCTCTTCTGCTAACTGTAAAAGCGCGCGACCTAGGTGTTTAGTTCTCATAGGATCTTCAGCTCTAACTTTCTGAAGGAGTTCAGGTGCGAACACTGGTATACCCTGAAAACGAAGTGATTCGCCCTCTGTTAGAGTATCTCCAATACGAAGATTTCCATGATTAGGAATTCCAATAATATCTCCTGCCCAGGCCTCATCCGCTAGCTCTCTACTACTAGCTAGGAATAACTGCGCATTTTGAATGTTAAGTGTTTTTCCTGATCTCACGTGGTACATCTTCATACCGCGGCGATATTGGCCAGAACATAATCGTACAAACGCTATTCTATCACGGTGTTTGGGATCCATATTGGCCTGTATCTTAAAAACGAATCCACTCATTACACCTTCGTCTGGCTTGACAATACGGTCCCCTCCGTCATGAACTTGCGGAGACGGCGCTTCACGGACGAGACCATCAAGTAATTCACGAACTCCAAAATTATTAAGTGCACTGCCAAAATAAACCGGTGATAAATGCCCCTCTTTGTACGCTTCAATATCAAATGCTGGACAAAGACCGCGAACCATCTCCACTTCATCCCGCAATTTTAAAACAGCATCTTTAGGAAGGAGTCTATCTAATTTTGAATCACTCAAACTGTCGCATGATTGTCCGATATCAGGCTTTTCTTCACGCGAACGCTTAACAAGAAGTAAGCGGTCACGAAACAAATCGTAACATCCTAAAAACTCCCGGCCCATGCCTATAGGCCAACTAACTGGAGTTACATCAAGTGCAAGAGTTTGTTCTATCTCATCCAAGATCTCAAATGGGTCACGTCCGTCGCGGTCTAATTTATTAACAAAAGTAACAATTGGAACATCGCGGAGTCTGCAAACCTCAAATAGTTTGAGAGTTTGGGCTTCGATACCTTTCGCCGCGTCAATAACCATAATAGCGGAATCGACGGCAGATAACGTACGATATGTATCTTCACTAAAATCCTGATGTCCCGGGGTATCAAGAAGATTAAAAGTGCAACCGCCATATTGATATGTCATTACTGATGAGGTGACCGATATACCGCGCTCCCGCTCAACCTTCATCCAATCCGAATGTGCACGTCGCTGTTGTCCACGTGCTTTTACAGCTCCCGCTAGTTGAATAGCTCCACCAAAAAGGAGCAACTTTCCTGTCAAGGTAGTTTTACCCGCGTCTGGATGCGAAATTATAGCAAAAGTCCGTCGAGAGGCCACTATGGAAGTAACGTTATTAGGTTCCTGTTTCATATCTTGCTCTACTTGAAAATCCTAGAAAGACAAACTTGGTGAACTACGACAAATATTACAATTTATTGCATGGAACCCTTTAAAATTGCTCCGTAATTACATTTTGCTAGATCGACTATAAGCAGCAAGAAAACTTTGTCTCGACTTAAATCCAAAGTACGCAACGGCACAGCCAAGTGTTCGGTCTTCATTTTTAACTTTACGTGAAATTTGTCTACTTCCCTTAATCCCAGGACAAGCACGATTAGTTATAGTTGCCACCCGTTCAAAGTTTAGTCTTGTCTGACCGGGCAAAAAACCTGGCAAATCCGTCTCACGGTTTTGTTTTTCCTTTATGATGTCAGATACAATTTGTATATCTGGACTGACCCCGCGTGCCTGAATACTATTCCCATCGGGTCCATAATAAAGAGCAGTGGTGAGACGCAAAGCACCTTCCCCTGGCATTGGAATAATGGTTTGTACAGACCCCTTTCCAAATGAAGAGGTGCCCATAACAACAGCACGGTTGTGATACTTTAAAGCACTGGCAACTATCTCAGATGCTGAAGCTGAACCACCATTAATCAAAACCACAATAGGCAACCCTTCCGCTAAGTCCTCATCATCAGCAAGAAATATACGGTCATTTATCTCATCACGTCCTCGAATGGAGACTATTTCACCATTATCAAGAAATGTATCTGCTAAAATTACCGACTGATCTAACAGACCACCGGGATTATTGCGTAAGTCCAAAATGAAACCCGTAATCTTATCATCAAGCTTGGCTCGGATTGCGGCTAAAGCCTCCATGATACCGCTTTCGACACGCTCAGAAAAGCGGCTAACCCTGATATAACCAACCGGACCAATAGTTTTCCACCGAATTGCACGGACTTTTATGATGGCACGAATGATAGTCACATCGAATGCGTCGACTCCATCACGTTTTATCGTTAATCGAACAGCAGAGCCTGGAGTTCCGCGCATCCTACGTACTGACTGGGAAAGGCCAAGGTTTTTTATCGATTTTCCATCTACATGCGTAATTAGGTCACCAGAAAAAACTCCTGCCCTTTCCGCTGGGGTATCTTCAATTGGCGCCACTATTTTTACGACACCGTCTTGCATTGTTACTTCAATACCGAGGCCACCGAACTCACCTTTGGTCTGTATAAACGATTCCTTAAATTCTTCTTTATTTAAATAGGATGAGTGTGGATCTAAAGAAGTAACCATTTTATCAAGCGCTACTTCTACAACTTGATCAGGCTTTATTGAATGTGGTTCACGTTTAAGATCTGTGACTCCCTCAATGGAGGAATCAATCAGTATCTTATCGCTGACCTTGTGAACATATTTTGTACGCACGCGCTTAAAAGCAAAATTAAAATAATCCAGGCTATCCTTTACGGGCTTAGTTGCGTATTTCTTATAAACTTCAACAAACCGTTTGAACTCGAGTTTCGCTTCTGGAGGCAAGGGTCGAAACCTATCACCCACGGCCTCAATTACACGGTTCAAAGTAGTTTGCGATTCCTTTCCAAGTGAGCAACCACTGATAGTGGGAACCAATGCAACGGCTAAAAATATTCCTGCAATAATAAAAAACGTGCGTGGCGATTTGTGCCACTTTATCATAAATGCTCCTTAGCTCACATTGCCAATGTTTTAGCTTATATCATCCCGACTAAACTTTTGGGAACAATGTTTACCATTAATATATAAAATACTAGCGGCTCCAAAACATCACGTGACCGAAAATTTAACTATTGATAGCCGTAAAACCCAAATCGCACAGCCTAGTACTAGAACAGCAGTTGCCTGATGAAAGACAGCCAAGGTGATAGGTACCACTAGTAAAAGCGTTAAGATACCAAGCGTGACTTGAGCTATAACTATCAGGAGCAGATAATTAATCGCTACAGTAAGGGCTTTAGGTACACCCTTAATGCAGCAGTAAATCCACAATACAAAAGCAAAAGTACACGTGATTATCGCTAAACAGCGGTGATTAAATTGAACCGTAATTATATTTTCAAAAAAATTAATATAGACCGGCTGCATATTTAGTATTCCGTCCGGTATCAGATCACCATCCATCAACGGAAACGTATTATAAGTTAGACCAGCATCTAAACCCGCAACTAGTGCTCCAGAAAACGCGGTTGCAAATACCAGTAGAACAAATATCACCGCCAACAAAGACAAAACAGACCACGTAATGGCAAACCCAGTGTTGTGCCATAACGCGAGAGCAACCCAGATCGTATAAGCATATATAAGTAGGGCTAGGAAAAGATGTGCCGCAAGACGATACTGACTAACATCTGGCCTGTCTATAAGACCACTTTTAACCATATACCAACCAAGTACTCCTTGCCCTGCTCCCATCATCATTATAACCGCAAAGCGAATAAAGGTTGAAAAACTTAACCACCCCCTCATTGCAAAAATTATAAAAGGCAAGAAAAAAGCCAAACCAATGATCCGTCCCCAAAGGCGGTGTATGAATTCTAGCCAAAATATATCTTTAAAACCAGAGATTTGCATATCAGGGTTTTTTTTCTTGAATTCAGGAAACTTTTGATATTGTTCAAATAAACCTTGCCATGTACTTTCGTCTAATGGAGGAAGCCAGCCAGAAAAAGGACGCCAGTCAACCATGGACAAACCTGAATGTGTAAGACGTGTTAAACCTCCTATAACCACCATCGCAAAAACCATAGCCGCAATTACAAATAGCCATATAGCCATTACTTTGTTGCGTTGCTCGTTTTGTATGTTGGCGTTAATTGATATAGTCAAACTGAAGAAGCCCATCTAAAATGCACTTCTAAAATAGTGTTAAAAGCCGAACAAACCAATACCCATTGCGTTTTCTCTTCCAATAAGATTTATACCGTCAAGGAAGTTTACTCGAACATCGTTAAAATGGATTACTAGTGAAGAAACAATACCCCGTTTATTTAGTTGGAGCAGGACCGGGAGATCCTGATTTATTGACGGTTAAAGCTCAACGTCTTATAGAATCAATAGATGTTGTAGTTTATGATAAACTAGTATCCCAACCTATACTCGCGCTATTCCCGTCTTACGTGAAGCATATCTTTGCGGGCAAACAAGCCTCTAACCATTATATGCCCCAACCTGAGATAAATAACCTGTTAGTTACGCTTTTTAAGCAAGGCCGAAAGGTAATGAGGCTTAAGGGTGGGGACCCTTTCGTTTTTGGTAGAGGTGGCGAAGAGGCTTTACACCTTGCGAAACACGGAATTCCATTCGAAGTCGTACCCGGGATAACTTCTTCTGCCGGATGTGCCGCCTACGCAGGGATCCCCTTGACACATCGAGATTTTGCTCACGGCGTTCGCTTTGTTACGGGTCACATGAAAGAATCATCCGGACTTGGCCTCAACTGGGAGAGCATGGCTGATCCAGATACAACTTTAGTAATTTACATGGGTGTGGGAAATGTCTCTGAGATTAGCGCACGTTTAATAAATGCCGGACTTTCCCCGTACACCCCGGCTGCAGTGATTAATCATGGCACACGCGATAATCAAAAGGTAATAACGACGACCCTTACCAACTTACCTTCAAATGTAATATCAGAAAATCTAACCGGTCCTACCCTTATGATTATCGGGCGGGTCGTTGAATTAAATAGGTATTTAGCTTGGTTTAGTAAAGTTCCAAAAAACAATTCCCCATTTGTAACAGACTAGTAAGGAATCATTATGCCCCAACCACCAGTCACTCATATAGTTTCGAGCCTAAGCTTTCAAACATCTGAGGTTATAGCTAACGGGGTTCTAGCCGTTGCTCGCGAACATAGCACCTTACCAATGAGCGTATCTATTTTAGATTCTGGCGGTCATTTAATGAACTTCAAACGTGAAGATGGGTCGAGCTTGTTACGTGCTGAAATATCTTTTGGCAAAGCTTACGCCGTTTTAGGCATGGGAATGTCTAGTCGCACGATCAAAGATGTGTTCAATGACCGACCAGTGTTTCAAAACGCCTTAGCCGCGGCTTCGAATGGTAGGTTCGTTCCAGTTCCAGGTGGTGTTTCAATTCTCAATAAAGATGGAATGATTATAGGGGCCGTAGGAGTAAGCGGGGATTCTTCTGAATGCGACGAATTTTGTGCTATTCAGGCTATACAAGCGGCTGGCCTATCAAGTAACCCAGCCGAACTCGATACGAGTTGGATGACTTGACCAACTTACATCTGCGTAATTAAAAAAATAAAGCTGTAAAATATGAAGAATTAGAATGCGCATTTCGGGAAAATTAAGTATAGGAAATGCCCGGTCCAACAATCGATCCCAATGTCTAATCCTCCATAAAATTGAAAAGACGACATCAATATTCTTAACCAACGCGTCGAGTAAATCTACATATCGACCGTAATCTCACGGCCAAGTGCTCGCGAAAGCAGTAAATATACCTTTCCAACATCAGACGCTAAAAAGATTCCACGAAGTAGACTACCCTGATCTAAATTACGGGCTTGCAATAGTAACTCATCAAAATCCTTTAAATAACGAGAAACGTAATGACGAAACTCACTATCACTTTGGTATTTCTCACGGACTGAATTAAGCTTCGCTTTCTCTCTAAAGCCCAACATCTTTCGCACAAAAACGCCTGCTTCGCCCTTGTTATATAACCGCCAGTCCTCCTCACTTATTGAAGTTTCGAGCACCCTATTCATATCCACCGCTAAAGATTGCAGTTTTTCGTTTACATACCTCGCCTGTTGCATGAAATCAGATAAAGCAGCCTTGCCCAATCGATCTTTTAAATTTTCAAAAAGTACGCGTGATTCGTCAGATGTTTTCTGCATTTCGATGGTGCGGTCCTTCATTAACCGCGCCGCCTCTTCAGCATTTATTCTGGCTTGAACTGTCGTTTGATTTAATGCCTCGGCATGCGACCTCACGTGCTGATCCCATGCTGCCACTTTAGCTAATGCTGCCTCGGTAGATGCGCTCAATTCACCTGCGCGACGTTGTACTGCTCCTGACAGAGCCTCCATACCCTGTTCCGTGCGCTGATACGTGTTCCCTAAATTGCTAACCTGCCGTTTGAGGGATTCTGCCATTCCCTCTAAACGAGCGCCTGCGCTATCAACCCTTTCATCGGTTTCTTTTGATTGTTGTCTTAATATTTCTATCAATTTATTTAGTTTTAGGACATTAGCATCGACAACATTTTCAGCGTTTTCACCTCCTGAAATTATATGCTTGTTAATTTTATCTAATCGCTCTGCTGTCTCGCCCATTGCGTTATTTAAAAGGCTTGTGCGATGTTGAATAGCTGCTCCAACATCGTCTAACTGCGTATTCGTCCGCTTAGAAATAGAGTCCAATTCTTCTGCTTGCCTACTGAGATCTTGACCTAATCTTTGTAAATTCGATAGCATCACAACAGACTTATCACCTAAGTCATCATACTGCTCATTCAGCTCCTGGGTTAAATTTTCAACCTCTTCAAATAACTTTCTCGAGATTTGCGAAGTATCATCGGAATGCCGACCAAGCGCTTCGCCTACTAGAGACACCAACTGAGAAGCCTTTTCCGCGCTTTGTGTTAACTCACGCGTACGCCCATTCAAACTTTCACTGACCCTATCTAAGTTACTTGTTGCATCTGTTGATGCTTGGCGGAGGGTTACTGATTGTTGATTAAGTTTATCTGCAAATGTATTTACATGAGTAGAAGCCGCGTCATATGCAGAAGTTAAGTCCTTTGAACTGCGATGAAGTATGTCGCCGACATCATCAAAGCGGACACGCGCCTGATCAAGGGAACCATCGAGGTCATTTATATGAGACTTCAGAGCACTAGTGATGCCCTCTAATTCAGCGGCCGCTTGTGAGGAAGCAGCAGTGGCAGTATTTACACCGTTTTGTAAATTACTAGCAATCGCTGTCATTTGTTCTTTTGCAGCAATTGCTGTAGCACCCACATCCTCTCGCGTTCTATCTAGTCGATTAGTTGTTCGATCTATGTTATTTACGGCATCAAGTGAAACGGTTTCTAATTGTTCTGCTGTATGCTGAAGCCCTTCTTCAGCAAGGCTCAATTTATCCTTGGTACGTTCGCTCAGTAAATCGAGTTCACTCGCGCGATCTTTGAAACTTGCGGAAACATTATCAAGATCATTCTGTACTCGGTCAGTAGCTTCTTTCAAAACACCCGTCTGACGTGTCATGACCTCTGTGACTAGAGATAATAATTGGGCCGCTTTATCAGCACCTGACGTTAATTGGTTAGACTGCTCAGCAAAATGATTGCCTGCAGTACTAACTTCGTTCCTAGCGTTACGACCTGCGCTATCAATTGCTGTAGCACCAATACGTAGATTTTCTACTACTTCTCGAATTTTTGAGGAACCAGAGTCTGACGCGGTCATTACTTCTGTCAAAGTTGCATGTAGCTCGTCCGTCACCAATTGTAGCCGTCCTTCAACTCGCTCTGTTGCCTGATCGAGGCCATCAATGCGCTCGCTAACAGCTTTACCAGAATTGACCATTATTGTCGCAGCTCGTGCAGATAGATTTGAAAATTCTCTTGCTTGATTCTCCAAAAGTCCCGCAACACGCGTTATATCCTCCGAGGCTTTATCTGAAGCTTGGTTTATCCCCTTAGATTGATCTTGGACAAGATTCCCTAGTGCTTCTAATTGCGAAATGGCATTTTCGGAAGATTCCGTAATCATATCGATATGCTCACGCAATACTTTTGCCGTTCTATTTCCACGTTCAGTGCTTGCATTAACGGTTTTATAAGCAACATCTAAACTACTTGAAACGGCATCTATTTTTAGGCGCCCTTCATCAGTTATTTCGGTCAACAATCTACTGCTACTAATTAAACTATCTGTGACCTTTCCTAATTGACTCCTTGACGTTTCGGCATGGGTTCTAAGATCATCGCTACCCATACGAATGGCATCACTAACATTGCCAATATTCTCTGTGCTAATTTCCGAAATGGCTTCAAGTGCCATTGATTGTTCAGCGAGGACCTCCCCAGCATCTGTTATTTTGGCGACGGCATTTTTCATTCGTGTATCTACGTTTTCAGATCGATCACTAATATCTTCGCTTACTTTAGCCACTTCAACTAACACTCGCTCTGATATAAGTTCGAGTTGATCTGAATTTTGCTGTAAATATTTACCTACCGAATTCATTTGCTCCAATGTTTTATCGCCAAGCCTAACGGTATCACTTGTCTGCTCATGAAAGGCATCTATAGTGGACGAAATTGTTTGACCAACCTTTTCAGAAGTCTCTAACAATTTATCCGCATTTGTATCAAATTGTTCCCCAATTTCACGCATGTTCATATCTGCAATCCCAATAGTTTCGCGTAACTCTGAAGAATGCAGACCCAATTTTTGCCCTATTTCATATATCGTTAGTTCTGATTTCTCTGAAACTTCATTTAGAACATCGACTTGCTTGATTAAAACTTCATGCATTCGATCAACGCTTTTTGCAGATTGGTCCGTACGATCTTCTATATCCCGGGCATAATTTTGTAACGTTTCGGCGCCTGACTTCGCTATAGATGAAACTTCCCCAGTAGCATTTTGAATTGCTACCGTCCTTTCAATCAATAGATCCCTCGCTTCTTGCGCCTTAATCGCTATCCTATCGGCCGACTGCTCAAGTTTTTCGGACTTACGATCTAACTCTTCTGCCCCGTCATTCGCATTATGCGTTGCTAAATCTGCGACTTCCGCGAGAGCTTTAGTTCGCTCAAATAAGATATCCGCTAAATCCTCCGCTCTTGTCCCTGCACGATCCGATGCGGAGACCAAATTCCTGGCTCTTTTTTCGAGAATTTTACCCAATTCTTGCGCTCTTTCCGAGGCATTACCTGTGACTAATTGTAGATCTTCGGTTTGTCTCCGGAGAGCATCAGCAACGGCATGGGAGCGAAGATCAGCATCTTCCGCCACTTGCGAAAGTTCCACCGTACGTTCACGTATTAAATCACTTACCGCCTCCGCACGGCGTGATACCTCTTCCGATGCATGCGTAAGATCGTGCGCGTTACCCCGTAGAGTGTCAGTAATCTGTATAACCCGAGATCGATCTCTTTCTGATGGATAGATCAATTGACGAAGGTGCCATTGTAGAGCCTTGGACTCCCATCGTAATTGGCGTCCCCGCTCAAAAAAAGCTATAACTGTCCAAAGCATCGCAAGCGGAGTTACTGCACCTACTGCAAGTCCGGCGATTTCATGCGGTAAAAGGGCTAATAAATTGTTCCAGCCTAATTGATGTTCAACAAAACTGTACCAGATACTAAGCCAAATCACACTAATCACTCCTCCAAGCATAGAAATTATACGGAAGCGGAGATAAAATGGGATTTGCCAATCTTCAGAACTGATGATCGGTTTGTTTACGATGCGCCCAGGTAAAGAGTCTTTTATTGGTTGATTATCATGTTGTAACAATTCTTGTGGAAGTTCATCACTATCTGCGACCTTTTTTTTCTTGGACTGATTTTGTCTTGCCACGATTTACACCTCCTGACCAAGTCGCTGAATAAGCGCTGAAGGGCGTCCATGAATTACATTATATTACAAAATATTGTAGATAAACCACATTTACCGTACAAAATATATGAAATACAACTGTTTTTATAGTTATTTCTAGGGAATTACGTTTCCAAAATAACAAATAAAAACGTTAAATAACGATTGGTGTAAAAAACAGATAATACGATTAAAAAAATACGCTCAAAATCTTATCAATGAGCGTAAATACGATTCAAACAATATGCTGCCCCCCTGTGACCCATATTTCAGTACCAGTAACAAAATTTGAATCTTCTGAACACAGAAAAAAGATCGTTTTGGCAACATCCATCGGTGAGCCCATGTGACCAAGTGGTATTCGCGGAATTAACATATCATATTCCGGCTGTACCATATCCGTCTCAATCTCCCCGGGCGCGACTGAATTAACTCGTACACCAAGCGCAGCAAACTCATTAGCCATTTCGCGTGTAAGGCCCGATAAAGCCGTTTTTGATATCGAATATGCCGACCCCGCAAAAGGGTGTATCATATGACCGGCAATCGAAGTGACATTAACTACAGCACCTTTCCCACGGTGAAGTGCTTTAGCGAACCCACGCGACAATCTCAACGGAGCGAAAAAATTTAACTCAAAGACTTCATGCCACGCGTCCAAATCACCATTTAAACACCCCAGGCGTTCTTTATATGGTGTTTTAGGCGACATCCCGGCATTATTTACAAGGCCATGTATTGCATCATTTCCAAGCGTAGCGTTAACATTATTTATAAAATCTTCAATGCTAACGGCGTCGGCTAAGTTGGTCGGCAGGTGCAATGTCCAATTAGTATCCCGCCCACATTCCGGAGGTGCATCTTCACGAGAACAAGTGATAATACGCCACCCACGCTCTAAGAACAACCTCGCTGCAGAATGTCCAATGCCTCGGCTAGCGCCTGTGATAATTACAGTTTTTCTTTCATCACTCATAGTCTAAAAACTAGGGGATTAGAGCTATTAGTTCCAGATTTAACTGAAATAATTTAAATTAAATACTTACATCCACTAAATATCTTTAAAGTAAATTCATGTGTTCCATTTACGAACTTAGTTCAACTCCATCCGGATTAATTAAAGACCTCGGTTTTAAAAATATTTCCGAAAACTTTACACTAGGTCGCGTAAGACCCAATGATGCAGCTTTAACCATTATCAATGAGAAAGCTATAATCATAAATTGGGGACTAACAGTTACCTGGAATAAAAAACTCTTAATAAACGCACGTTATGAAACCTTAGAAAAAACGCGTACATTTTATCCCTTGCTGAAAAATCGGTGCTTGATACCGGCCACTGCCTATTTTGAATGGCGACACATAAAACACAAAAAACTTAAAAACCGAATTGAAATCCTCAACACTAATATCATGACTTTTGCCGGTTTATATTCAGGAGAAAGTTTTGTTATTATTACTTGTCCCTCAGTTGACAATATTTCACATATTCATCAACGAATGCCCTTAATAGTTGCCCCGCATGAACGGATGAATTGGCTTGAGGCTTCCCGGAGCCCAGTGGAAATTTTTGAATCTTTAAATTCAACCTTTTGCGCAAATTTAATTTATAGTGAAGAAAAGCATATAGTGGATCAATTTGAACTCTTCGACAGCTAGAGTCTTAGGCGCTATTAAAATCCAGAAAGGTAGTACGTTAGTTTCTGCAACAATGGTGAATTAAATTCCATAAATCATATAACAACTGGAATATATTTTATCAGTGTTTTATTGAGAAATCTTTAGTGCGCCATTAAGACTGGCTGTTTCGTGTGCTCCATGACATAACGTGTGACCCCGCCAAGAATTAACTGTCTCATACGTGAGTGGGTATACGCTCCCATTACCAAAAGATCTCCGTTTAATTGTTTAACCTCCTGAAGCAGTTTAGGCCCAACCACATTCGGAGAACCTTTAATATCGTGCGTCTCTGCACTAATACCATGCCATCCCAAATAATCTTTAAGATCTCCTCCTCTCGCGTATTCACTTCGATCATGATGCACCGTGATTATATGGACAAATTCCGATACCCTCAAAATTGGCAATGCCGCTCTAATAGCCCGCGCTGATTGAACGCTACCGTTCCAAGAAATAATCACTCTGCGGCCAACCTGAGAAGAAAAAGATGACGGTACTATTAAAACAGCGCGTCCACTTTCAAATATCGCCGTATGAATTTTCAGATTAATCGATACATCAACAGACTCTTTGGGCTTGGATAAAAATATAATATCGGCAAGCCTGCTATACCTACTTATAACTTCATCCTCGCGCCCGTTTTCTAAGATCCAATGAGTAGAGAAGCCTCCATTAGATGCGGCCTCAACAATATTCACGTCGTTCTTCGCTACAACTTCATCAAATAGCTGCTTGGCCTTTTCATATCGCTTATTAGACTGCCGTTCCGCTAGATCAATCATATCTTCGATCATTGCTACAGACATGCCCTCACCTAAAAGTGGAACTATATCTTTAGAATCTGGTTTGATATAGAGAACGCTCACATGTGCTTCAAATGATCGAGCAAACGGAAAACACGTTCGAATCAGGTTTTGCGACTCTTCTGTCGCGTCAATAGGTAGTAGAATATGAGAAATCGCCATTGTTCATTTAACTTCCAAGCTAGTAAAATAGAGTGGTAATATCGTACCACATCACTCTTATTTAGAACAAATATCTCTACCTGAATTACTACTCTATTATTTCACCAAAACCCGTCAAATGATGCCTACAATTTAACATTTTAACGTGGAAGATCATGTTGTTCATCAAGATCATCAGGGTCCTGATGAACTATTACTTCAGCACTTGGAAAAGCCTTTTCCACCACCCGCTCAACCCTATCACCGATTTCATGTGCTTCACGTAAGGCTAGATCACCATCCATTTCTAAATGCATTTGGATAAATACAGAAGTACCCGAAGCACGAGTGCGCAAATCATGAAGTCCTTTTACTCCATCTTGCTCTAGTACAATCGACTCTATTTTGGCTCGTTCCTCATCAGGTAGCTCGTGATCCATTAACATATCCAAGGCATGACTTCCAATATGCCAGGCGCAAAACAATATGTAACCTGCAATAGCTACTGCAAAAATTGGGTCTGCATACAGGAACCCCACCTCACTTGCTAAAAAAATTGAAAGTAACACGCTGGCATTTATTAATATGTCACCTCGATAATGAAGCGAATCGACCTTAATCACTAATGATCCAGACCTCCTAATCACAAAACTCTGGAAAACCACTAGGCAGACCGTGACCCCAATTGAAAAAAGCATAACAATGTAACCAACCGGTGCATTCACTATTTCCTTTGGAAAAATTACTCTTTCGCCAGCTTGAATTAACAAAAACATAGCAGAACCTGCTATAAATGCCGCTTGTGCCAAACCGGCAATAGGTTCTGCTTTACCGTGACCAAAACGGTGCTCTTCATCTGCAGGTTGCAATGCCTGACGAACAGCGATTAAATTAATTATAGAGGCACCTGCATCAAGCACAGAATCTAACAAAGTCGATAACAAACTGACAGAATCTGTCATAATCCAGGCAATAAATTTTACAGTTATTAAAACCACAGCTACTACTACGGAGGCATAACTGGCAAGCCTCATAAGACGCTCAGAATTTAGCGATTTCATAATCTATAAGTCCCTAATATTATGAAAATCCAAAATCTAAGGGTAAAGTTTCTCAATCGACCAACCACTGTCAATCCTTGTAAATAACCTACGATCATGAAGTCGAAAGGCAGCTTCCTGCCAAAATTCAATACTCGCCGGTAGTAGTCGAAATCCCGACCAAATTTTAGGCCGCGGAATACTACCAATCTTAAATTTAGTTGTATATTTAGCTACTTGTTTTTCTAATGCAAAGGGTCCTTCAATTACTTCCGATTGCTTTGATGCCCAGGCCCCTATTTGGCTCAGACGTGGTCGCGTTTTATGATACTCGTCTGCCTCCCTATCTGACACCAACTCGACCTTTCCTTCAATTCGCACCTGGCGAGCTAGGCTTTTCCAATAAAACACTAATGCAGCCAGTGGATTTTCATCCAATTCTAACCCTTTACGACTGCCAAGATTTGTATAAAAAACAAAACCTTTAGAGTTAAATTCCTTCATAAGCACCATACGTGCCGAGGGCTGTCCTCCTTTTTGCGCAGTAGCAAGCATCATGGCATTGGGATTTTCCAACTCCATTTTTTTTGCTTCAGCAAACCAAGATGAAAAAAGTGCTATCGGATCCTCGGAGTTATTCGCCATGAAGTTAGTCTCGATTGCTATTTATTAATATTAATTTATCAAATTTAAAGTTTATATGGGGTATGATTCTACCATGAAAAGCTTATATTGACATATAGCATTTGTGAGTGATGACCCAGTGGGATGTAATCTTAATAGGATTTTGTGATGATAAATTCAAATAATGGTTTTAAATTTTCGGTATTTCCCGTCGCTATTGTTCTTTTAATTGCTCTTTTCGTTGGCGGTTGTGTGACTGATATGCAAAACAAACCAAAAGAAACATTTGGCAAGATTTTCGGTGCAGGTTTAGGTGCCCTCACCGGGAGCCAGATTGGAAGCGGAAAAGGGCAAATGGCGGCTGTTGCGGTGGGCGCATTAGCCGGCGCTTGGATGGGAGGCGAAATTGGCAAATCACTAGATGCTGCTGATAAATTGTTAATGGATCGAACCACTCAACAAAGCCTTGAATATTCACGAACTGGGACCCGTTCAAGTTGGCGCAATCCGGATTCCGGCAACGCTGGAAGTGTAACCCCCGCAAAGCCATTTAAAAAAGCAAGCGGTCAAGTGTGTCGAGAGTTCGAACAAACCATTTACGTCGATGGTAAGCAAGAAACCGCAACAGGAAAAGCGTGTAGGAATAACGATGGAACTTGGAAGATCATCTAATAGATGTTTGTATCGATACTATCCTTAAGATCTATTATACTAGATTTTGAAAAATCAATTAACCGAATTCTCTTAAATTAACGAATTCGGTTATACTCTCCCAATATATACATTCATATTAATCTACGTATCCGGAGCCCTTATTTAAAGCGTCTATAATACTCATTGCTGGCGAACTAATTTGATAACACTTATCGTAAGTATAAACAGTCGGGTAAAGTCCCATACAACTTAATTAATTAAAAATAAGTGGTATACATGGTTAAATACTCTGTTTTGGATCAATCTATTGCTATTGCAGGGCTACCACATGCGGCCTCTATCCAAGATACTATCGAATTGGCCCAACTGATTGAGAAACTAGGGTATTTTCGTTTTTGGGTTTCAGAACACCACAACCATGGAACAATCCTTGGTACTGCACCGGAAATATTAATGGCAGCTATTGCACAAACAACTAAAAAAATTCGTATTGGTTCTGCTGGAGTTATGCTTCCTCATTACTCGCCCTATAAAATAGCGGAGCAGTTTCGAGTATTAGATGCAATTGCGCCTGGCCGAATTGATTTAGGCTTAGGTAGGGCGCCAGGTTCAGACAGCAAGACCTCTATGGCCCTGAATCCAAATGGTCGATTCAACACAGAAAACTTTCCCTCTAACGTTCGTGATTTAATAGCCTGGGTTTCAAATAAACCCCTCATCGACACGCACCCATACAAGTCACTTAAAGCATACCCTTTAGGTAATACGATGCCAGATTTATGGATGCTAGGCTCCTCCGACTATGGCGCTCAACTTGCTGCACATTTTGGCATTCCATATTGTTTTGCCCACTTCATTACTGATGGTTCCGGCTTAAGTCGTGCTGCCCATTTGTATCGCGATAGTTACCAACCCAGCGAGAGATATCCTGAACCACTACTTAGCGCGTGTGTGTGGGCATTGGCCGCTGAAAATGAGGAGAAAGCAAAATACCTCTTCAAACCTCGTGCCCATTGGAAACTCATGCGAAACCGAGGAATTCTTGCTCCGTTGATTAGTCCGATTAATGCTCAAAAGTACACTTACTCTAATACTGATGAAGCTTTTATGGACGATCTTTACCGACATTCACTTGTTGGCACACCGGCCTACCTAAAGGAGCGCTTAAATTCGTTAATCAAGGATAGCACACTTGATGAAGTTGTTCTTTTGACCTGGAGCTATGATAAACAGGACCGGCTTCACTCCTATAAACTTCTAGCTAAAACACTATTATAATGTAGTCGAAGTACGGATAAATATGGATACAATCCGTGCCTATCTTATGTTGACAGGAACTGCGGTATGCTGGAGTGGCCATGCGGTTATTAATCGATTGGCGGTTGGAGAAATCTCACCCATGTTATTGGTATCGCTGCGTTGGCTCGGAGTTGTTATCCTTATTTCCGTGATTGCAAACAAATACATCCGTCAAGACTGGCTCAGTTTAAAAAAACATCTACCGTATTTATTTGTAATGGGTGCATTGGGCTATACTACCTTCAACGCATTTTTTTATGTCTCAGGACACTATACCCACGCTCTCAACATTGGTATCTTACAAGGATCGATTCCAATGTTCGTATTACTGGGTTCCTTTATATTCCACCGCACGAAAATTAAACCCCTTCAAATTGCGGGCGTATTATTAACTATTCTCGGCGTTTGCACTGTCTCTTTTGGGGGGTATGGCATCAATAAAGGGGCATTAACCTTCGCCATCGGCGATATTTTGATGATTTTTGCATGCTTGCTATACGCAGGCTATACCGTTGGACTTCAAAACCGGCCCCCATCTTCATCGCTGGGATTGTTTAGCGTACTAGCTATAGCCGCATTAGTTACATCTATTCCTCTTGCTGCCGGGGAATACATTCTTGGTCAAACTATATGGCCTACCCGCGAAGGTTGGTTTGTAGTTGGTTTCGTAGTACTATTCCCGTCCCTTTTAGCTCAGATTTTTTTCATAAATGGTGTAAAAACCATTGGTCCTGGAAGAGCTGGCATTTTTGTAAATTTGGTTCCTGTATTCGCCGCCATATTCGCAGTAACCATTCTTAATGAACCATTTGAAATGTTTCATGCTGCGGCTCTTGTTCTAGTTCTAGGTGGTATTGGGTTATCGGAAAGGGCCAAGCTTTGATAACCCATAGTGATCTAGGAAAAATAATCGATAGTAACTATGCTTGGACCCGCTTAACCGTTGCCGTCTTAATCTGTACGGTTGGTTCAATAGGGTTTTGGTCAGTTGTAGTGGTCTTGCCAATTATTCAAGCTGAATTCGGTATAGACAGAAGCGACGCCGCATTTCCTTACTTAGCTACACTCGCGGGCTTTGCTGCCGGAGGTATTATTATGGGACGTCTAGCTGATCGCTTTGGTATCATATTACCCATTATATTGGGGAGTGTGATGTTGTTTTTAGGTTACATTACTGCTGCACACGCTACTTCCTTATGGCAATTTGTGTTAGCCCACGCGATTTTCATTGGTTTATTTGGTAGTTCCGCAACGTTTGGTCCACTTATTGCGGACACTTCACTCTGGTTTAATAAACACCGTGGCATAGCCGTGGCTTTGGTCGCAAGCGGAAACTATCTTTCAGGAACCCTATGGCCACCATTACTACAGTACGCTATAGATGAGATTGGTTGGCGACAAGCTCATATAGGGATTGGCGTTATATGTTTGATTACAATCCTTCCACTTTCATACTTCCTCAGGCGACGGCCACCGCTAAACGTTAATAAGACTCAAAACAGTATAATTCCTAATATTGAAGTGAAATTTACCCCACCGTCTCCGATCCTATTACAGGGTCTTCTAGTCGTCGCGGGTTTATCATGCTGCATTGCTATGTCGATGCCACAAGTACATCTCGTTGCATATTGCGGCGACTTAGGATTCGCAGCGCAACGAGGAGCCGAAATGCTCTCAATCATGCTGGGTTTGGGCATAATTAGCCGACTACTCTCAGGAATTGTTGCCGATAGAATTGGGGGGCTATCTGCATTATTTCTTGGATCCACATTACAAGGTTTTGCATTATTACTCTATTTACCTTTTGACGGTTTAGTATCACTTTATATCGTATCAGGTGTGTTCGGGTTGTCTCAAGGTGGCATTGTACCCAGCTACGCACTCGTAGTGCGTGATATGTTCCCTGCTCGTGAAGCCGCGACCCGAATAGGATTAGTATTTACTGCAACACAGATTGGAATGGCTACAGGAGGCTGGCTTTCTGGCGAAATTTACGATCTAACAGGTTCTTATCAAATGGCCTTTTTAAATGGCTATGCGTGGAATTTAGTTAATCTGGCTATTGTAGTCTGGTTACTATTCAATTCACGTCGCTGGCTAACCAAAATTTAATTAAGTAAAATCAATATGCAGCCTTTTCAATACCAGCATGGAGCGCCATACTTCATCTATCTCTGCAAGACGCACGCATTTAACTTTTAACCGAGTGAGAATACCCATGTCCAATTCAGCGCCTATGATGAGAGGGAAACAAGGCTTAATTATGGGAGTAGCTAACGAGCGATCCATAGCCTGGGGGATTGCAAAAACACTATATGAACATGGTGCCCAACTAGCCTTCACGTATCAAAGTGATGCCCTAAAAAAACGAATCATTCCCCTCGCTGAGCAAGTAAACTCTGATATAATTCTTCCTTGTGATGTGTCCGATTTGAATAGCATAAGCTCGGTATTTGCTAGCGTTGAAAAATCATGGAAAAAGATCGACTTTGTTGTTCACGCTATTGCATATTCGGACAAAGAGGAATTGAAGGGTGGATACATAGATACTTCACCAGAAAATTTCGCTAAGACTATGAATATATCATGCTATTCCTTTACTGCAATTTGCCAACGCGCCCGGAAACTCATGCCGGATGGGGGTAGCCTATTGACTTTGACTTATTTTGGCGCGGAGCGAGTCATGCCGCATTATAATGTCATGGGAGTCGCTAAGGCGGCATTGGAAACTAGTGTTAAATATCTAGCCGAAGACTTAGGCAAGGAAAACATCCGGGTTAATTCCATTTCTGCTGGACCGATGAAAACGCTCGCTGCCTCAGGGATTGGTGACTTTCGTTATATACTTAAGTGGAATGAGTATAATTCGCCATTGCGCCGTAATGTTAATATGGATGACATTGGGGGGGCAGGCGTTTATCTACTTTCGGATCTATCCAGTGGCGTAACTGGAGAAACGCACCACGTTGACTGCGGTTATAATATTGTAGGTATGAAAGCAGTAGACGCCCCCGATATCTCAGTTGTCTAAGGTTTTATACAAATGTCACATAATACTTTTGGACACTTGTTTCGCGTCACTACGTTTGGTGAGAGTCACGGATCAACTTTGGGTTGCATAGTAGATGGCTGCCCACCTGGGCTGCACTTAAATGAAGGAGATATCCAACCATACCTAGATCAAAGAAAACCAGGCCAGTCTAGCTTTACAACACAGCGCAAAGAAGACGATATAATTCAAATTATATCCGGTGTTTTTGAGGGAAAAACCACTGGTACCCCCATCGGAATGATTGTAAAAAATATAGATCAGCGATCAAAAGATTACTCAGATATCAAGGATAAATTTCGTCCCGGTCATGCTGATTATACTTATACCAGAAAGTACGGATTTCGTGATTATCGTGGTGGAGGTCGCTCATCCGCTCGTGAAACTGTTATGCGGGTAGCTGCCGGCGCAATAGCACGAAAGATATTAAGCGATACCATTGTTATTAGAGGTGCATTGATCCGTATGGGTAAAGAGCAGATCACTCGAAATAATTGGGATTGGGATCAAATAAATAAGAATGCTTTCTTTTGCCCAGATGCAGAAGCAGCCGATAAGTTTAAAAGCTACCTGAGCGATATTCGTAAATCAGGTTCGTCTGTTGGTGGTGAAATTGAAATTCACGCTTCAGGAGTACCCGCTGGTTGGGGCGCTCCGATTTATGGGAAACTTGATGCCGATCTTGCGGCTGCAATAATGTCCATTAATGCTGTAAAGGGCGTTGAAATTGGTTCAGGAATGGCTACAGCCCACATGACCGGCGAGGAGAATGCTGACGAAATTCGGGAAAAAAATAACCAACCGTTTTTCCTTTCTAACAATTCCGGTGGTATCTTGGGAGGAATTTCGACAGGACAAGATATTGTAATCCGTTTTGCGGTTAAACCGACTAGTTCGATACTAAATTCACTAAAAACAATTGATAAAAATGGTTTGGAAACCGAAATTATCACAAAGGGCCGACATGACCCTTGTATAGGAATCCGCGCAGTGCCAATAGGTGAAGCTATGATGGCATGTATTCTTGCCGATCATATGCTCAGACACCGCGCGCAGTGTGGATAATAGAAATATTTATATAAACCACCGATCAAGGATGAACCTATCCATTACCGATTAACTTATCTACCCCGAATAAACACACTCCATACTTTAAAAAGGAAAAAATCGTGACGAATATTTTTGAGTGTGAACCTAAGGAAGTTCAGTCATGGCTTGAGCAGCGCTCCGTTATACTCATTGATGTTAGAGAGGAGTCAGAACTCATTTCTGGGCGTGTTTCAGGCGCTATCAATTTACCACTATCCAGATTCGATCCAGATAAATTACCCGTACATACTGGTAAACGTGTGGCTTTTCTATGCGCACACGGTATCCGATCCAGACAGGTAACGGAATATGTCGTCCTAAATGGCTTATTGGATAATGCCTTTAATGTAACCGGTGGTGTTAGCGCCTGGCTACAAGATGGGCTACCGCTGGAAAAGCCCTAAACTTTAAGATTTTAGCTAAGGAATAGATCATACCACATAACTGTTTTGCAATTAGCATATTAAGAAAGATGGTATTATTCCTCTACAAATATCGATCAGGTAAAAATTGAGCCCAGATAAAAAATTCTTTATTACCATCAGCGCCCCTTATTGGACTTTCACTTATATCGTGAACTTTCCAACCAATAATTTTATCAAGCCAAATTCTAACCCCTTGACATACTTCTTCATGAAGAAATGGCTCTCTAACTATACCTCCTTTTCCAACCCGTGCACGGCCAACTTCAAACTGTGGCTTTATTAGCGCAATCAAATGAGAACCAATCTTTGTTAATTTAAGTGGTGAAGGCAACACGGTCTTAAGACTGATGAAGCTTGTATCACAAACAATTAGATCGATAGGATCAGGTATATCGGCCTTGGTCAAATACCGCGCATTCGTTTTATCCATAACGATAACACGATCATTGCTTTGTAATTTCCACGCAAGTTGGCCTCGCCCCACGTCTATAGCGTATATTTTCGCAGCACCATTCGCGAGTAAAACATCACTGAAACCTCCGGTAGATGCGCCAATGTCGATACATACATAATTTTTGGGATTAACGCCAAAAAAGCTCAATGCATGACATAGCTTCAATCCACCTCGACTAACCCAAGGGTGGACTGGGCCTACCACCTGTAACTCAGTTTCTATAAATATTTGGGTTCCTGGCTTATCGAGACGCTTACCCCCAGCAAAAACTTTTCCTGCCATGATTAATGCTTGGGCTTTCGTTCGCGATTCCACGAGCCCCCGCTCGAACAAAATTTGATCAAGCCGGGCTTTGGTTTTCAAGCGGAATGGGCTTTCAGTGCAGCAAGCGCTTTATCCTCCCGTCCAAGTAAAGAAAGTACGCTGGCTATAATGTGGCGGGCTGTTAAGCCTGCAAGGTCATTCTGGGTATCCGGACTATCTTGCTCAAGGAAACGATCCGGCATAGCGAGCGCTCTAAACTTTAGCCCAGTATCGAAAAAACCTGCATTCGCAAGGAAATGCATGACATGGGCACCAAATCCTCCGACCGAACCTTCCTCAATGGACAATAGTACCTCGTGACCCTGGGCCAATTGTTTAATTAAACTTTCATCAAGTGGCTTAGCAAAACGTGCATCAGCAACTGTAGTAGAAAAGCCTAGTGACGATAACTCCTCTGCCGCTTGCAAAGCCGCTGAAACTCGTGAGCCAAGCCCTAGAATCGCAACCGTGGTTCCTTCCCTTAAAATCTGACCTTTTCCAATCTCCAATGGTATACCGCGACTTGGTAGCTCTATTCCAGAACCTTCGCCTCTAGGATAGCGAATAGCACACGGACTATCATCAATAGATACAGCCGTTGCCGTCATGTGCATCAGTTCGGCCTCATTACTCGGTGCCATGACAATAAAACCTGGCAAAGTACAAAGATACGGTAAATCAAATGCGCCACAGTGAGTACTACCATCTGCACCAACATAACCAGCGCGATCTATTGCAAACCGGACTGGCAATTGTTGAATAGCAACATCATGCACTACTTGGTCATAAGCCCTTTGAAGAAAAGTTGAATAGATTGCACAGAAAGGCTTATAACCCTCGCATGCTAAACCTGCTGCAAATGTAACCCCATGTTGTTCCGCTATACCTA
>PBLS01000079.1 GCA_002721825.1 Magnetovibrio sp. | reverse complement strand
TGGAGGCGCGGACCGGAATCGAACCGGTGTACACGGCTTTGCAGGCCGGTGCGTAGCCACTCCGCCACCGCGCCATACAATCCTCCTTACAAAAAAAATAGGTGGCCCCCAAGTCAAGAGGGCGGGACCTTAGACGTACAATTCGTTCTGGTCAAGCGACCTTTTTCAAAATCGAAAGAAGCATGCGTGAGAATAATATTCCTCATAGGGCCGATTGTTTTAAATGTTGTCACATCCTATAACCAATACAATAGAAACAATTTTTGGTATAAAATTTATGGATTATGTTGCTGCCCGCCAAAATATGGTGGATTGCCAAGTTTTACCTAATCGTGTGACTAATCTTAAGGTCGTTGAAGGGATGCTTAGTCTTCCACGTGAGAAATTCGTTCCTTTGGAATTGATGGACGTTGCTTACTTGGATGGGTCCCTGCCATTAGGTTCTGGGCGATATCTGATGAAGCCAATGATTATGGCAAGGCTCCTTGACACAATAGAGCCAGATAACCAGGAGGTTGCAATGGTAGTCGGCTGTGCTAGTGGCTACTTGACAGCACTGCTCGCTTCGATGGTATCTAGTGTGGTTGCTGTTGAGGTTGATAAGACTTTTAATCTTCGCGTAGGGGAAACTTTCAAAGAGCTTGGTATCGATAATGTATTACTGGTAAAGGGCTCGCTAAACGGTGGTTTTAACAAACAAAGTCCCTATGATGTTATTGTTTTTGATGGTGCTGTGGCGGTAATTCCAGATTCAATTATCGAACAGTTGGCTGATGGCGGTCGACTTATAGCTATTGTTATAGGGGAAGACGGGGTAGGACGGGTCACGCTAGTTACTCGTCATGGTGAAGTTATATCATCGCGCAATATATTTGAAGCAAGCGCGCAATTGTTGCCAGGATTTGAGCACAAAGTTAGTTTTAGTTTTTAAATCGTTTCTGAAATTTACTCGTACCAGATATAGTTTTAAGGAAATGCGATTCGGCAAAAAGCTACGTTTTGTTGATAAATAGATCACTATTTACTGCTTACATAACGGCAGAAAACCGGGGTTTTTTTGAAACAGTTGACGGTAATCTAACTGTTAGGGTTTTTTAAACTAGTTTCGGTGCACTATGGAGGTATATTTCAGACGATATGGTAATGGAAAATAATGTGATTTTTAGGTTGTCCAAGTGTTTAAGGTTCTGTGCCAGTTTTCCTGGTGTAGTTGGTATAGTCTTTTTAATTGCAAAATTAGTGGCCCCCAGTAGTGCAAATTCTCAAAGTATCAATGATGCGTTAATCTCGACGTATATAAATAATCCGACGCTATTAGCTGCGCGAGTAGGGTTAACGGCAACTGACGAAGGTGTCCCTCAGGCACTTTCCAGTTGGCGGCCTTCAGTAACCATGTCTATGGATTATGGCCATTCTCGTATTACGAATACTCGCAACTCTGGTTCAGATATCGATCAGGTGCGCCAACCAAAATCGGTCGCATTGAATATTTCTCAGCCGATCTACCGCGGAGGCAGAACGTTGGCTGCAACGAGTAAGGCAGAGAACCAGGTTGCTGCTGCCCGTGCCCGCCTAATAGGAACAGAGCAGACAGTACTACTCAAGGCAATAACGGCTTTTCAGAACGTTTTTCGAGACAAAGCTGTTCTTAGTCTTAATAAAAATAACGAACGTGTGTTGAAGCGCCAATTAGAGGCCACTCGTGACCGGTTTCAGGTTGGCGAAATTTCGCGAACTGATGTCCACCAGGCGGAGGCTCGTTTGGCGAAAGCAGTCGCCGATCGAATTCAGTCGGAGGGAGCTTTAGAAATTTCGAGGGCTAATTATGTCAATGTGGTGGGAGCTCCTGTGCCAGGTAATCTTCAAGAGGCCAAACTGCCTGAAGGCTTACCGAAAACGCGCGACGAAGCTATAAAAGCAGCTGCAACTAAAAACCCTGCTGTAATAGGAGCGGAATACGACAAGCGTGCTGCCAAAGATAATATTAATTCTGTTAGGGGTGAACTGAGACCAACAGTGACGCTCGATGCTGCGTTGAGCCGAAAAAATGAATCTGCTGCCGAAAGTGGTTGGACAGAGACGAAGTCAGTTACTTTAAAACTTTCGGTCCCGATCTATCAAAACGGATCCGTATACTCTCGACTAAGAGCAGCAAAGCAGTCGGCAGCTAAAAGCACACAAACCATTGATGAGGGCCGGCGTAATGCTGTTGAGGCCGCGTCGAAGAGTTGGGATTCATTGGTTACCGCACGAGCAAGGGTAAACGCTTTTCGGACTCAGATTGACGCGAATGTTGTTGCTCTGGAAGGTGTGCAGCGCGAGGCAGCAGTTGGTTCGAGGACCGTTTTGGATGTTCTTGATGCGGAACAGGAGTTATTAGATTCTCGGGTTTCGTACGTGCGAGCTCAGAGTGACGAATTGTTAACTAGTTACGAGCTTTTGTCCTCAGTTGGCGGCCTGACAGCACGTGAACTCAGTTTAGATGTAGAATTGTACGATCCGCGAAGATACTATAATTCCGTCCGTGATAAAGTTATTGGAACCTCTTTGGATGGGAGGTAAACGGGTGGATGATGTATTACACATTAGAGGAAGTTAATCGGAATGGAGCAGGGTGTGACTAATTTAGATCGGCTCAATTAGCTAACCCTTTATTAACCATGAGCGGTTAGTTTAAAGTCTTCACGAATCAGGTGGATATTTTATGAGTGAAGAAGTGGCCAAACCAGAAGACGGCGACGAGTCATCGATGGAGGATATTTTGTCCTCAATCCGTGATATTTTGTCAGACGAAGAGGAAGGGTCAGAAAAACCAAGTGGGTCGGATAGTAATTCTGACAGTGAAGACGCTGACGTTAGTGCAGCTCCAAATGCAGATAAGGGAGAAACTGCGGCTGAAAGTGAAATTGATAATGAAGCGGCTTCTGCAACTGAAACAGAGCCAGAGCCAGAAGTTGCTTCAGAGGCGGAAGCAGATAGCGAGGTTGCTGCAGACACCAAACCAGATGCTGACTCAGCGTCGGAAAATGAGACGGCTCCGGATGTTGAAATGGGTAGTGAAGGCATAATTGCAGAATTGACGGATGATGCCGCTGCTGATTCGAGCCCGCAGGTGGAACATGTTGCAGAACAACGGTCTACTAAATCGGCCTTGGACCAGGAAACGGTTCCTCCCGCAATGGAGGCAATATTAGAACTCACCCCAGATATGATTGCTACTGAAATTATGTCTAAACCGACAGCTACGGCTTCGACTGACGTGCTGTCGGAACTAGCCGCGGCTATACTTGACCGTCGAGACATGGCAGTTGATACTTCCCGAAATCAAATGACGCTTGAAGGTATAGTTCGCGAAATGTTGAAACCGATTTTGCGAGAGTGGTTGGACCGCAACCTGCCATATCTTATTGAGCGTCTAGTTAAGCGTGAAATTGATCTAATGGTAAACCGCGCTGAGCGCCTAGAAGACTAGTCAATAAGGCTTGCTTGATTTGCTCCTTTCTTGACGCTAGATACATCCATCTTTTCTTAATCCTTAATAATAAGAGGGCCCTCGCCATGCTGGACAAGACATATGGGCCTAAAGCAATAGAGAAGAAACACTACGATGCCTGGGAACAAGGCAGTTTGTTTTCTTGTGACAAGGCATCGGATGCTAACCCATATACAATTGTAATCCCTCCACCCAACGTTACTGGTAGTTTGCATATGGGACACGCTCTTAACAACACATTGCAGGATATTCTGATACGCTATAAGCGGAAGAAGGGTTTTGATGCGCTTTGGCAACCTGGAACGGATCATGCGGGCATTGCCACCCAAATGGTGGTCGAACGCCAAATGGAAGCAGAAAACCTAACCCGTTATGATCTTGGGCGCGATAAGTTTATTGAACGGGTATGGAAATGGAAGAGTGAGTCTGGAGGTTCTATTACCAGCCAATTAAGGCGTCTCGGCGCATCGTGTGACTGGTCTCGTGAGCGCTTCACTATGGATGAAGGACTATCAGCTGCTGTACGCAGGGTTTTCGTTAAACTCTATAATCAAGGTTTAATTTACCGTGATAAACGACTGGTGAATTGGGATCCAAAGTTAAAGACCGCAATTTCAGACTTAGAGGTCGAACAACGCGAAATCATAGGCGAGATGTGGTATTTCAAGTACCCGGTTGAAGGTGATAGCTCAATTTATGTTACCGTGGGTACAACGCGTCCCGAAACCATGCTCGGCGATACGGCTGTTGCAGTGCATCCGAATGATAGTCGTTACAAGCACTTGGTCGGCAAAAATTTGGTATTACCTATAGTTGATCGCGTTATTCCTATTGTTGCAGACGAATATGCTGATCCGGAAAAAGGAACGGGTGCTGTTAAGATAACGCCGGCACACGATTTTAATGATTTCGAGGTAGGGAGACGAAATAATTTAAAGCTTATAAATGTTTTAAACCAAGATGCGCATATGAATGACAATGTTCCAGAGCATCTGCGTGGTCTTGACCGCTATGAATGCCGTGTCTTGGTCATCAGGGAAATGGAAAGTTTGGGCTTACTCGATAAAATCGAGGAAAACCCCATGACTATCCCATATGGTGATCGATCCGGTGTGGTTATCGAGCCGTGGTTGATGGATCAATGGTTCGTCGATGCACAGCGACTGGCTGGTCCCGCTATCACCGCTGTAGAGCAAGGGAAAACGGTCTTTATTCCTAACCAGTGGGAAAACACCTATTACGAGTGGATGCGTAACATTCAACCTTGGTGTATTTCGCGACAGATATGGTGGGGACATCAAATACCGGCATGGTTTGGACCGGATGGTGAAATTTTTGTTGCGGAAACAGAAGAAGCAGCAATAGCGGCTGCATTTGAAACTTATGGAAAACATGTGGTTTTGGGGCGAGATCCTGACGTATTAGATACGTGGTTTTCGTCTGCGTTATGGCCTTTTTCTACCCTGGGCTGGCCGGAAAATACGACCGAGCTCGATAGATATTACAAGACAGATGTCCTCGTCACTGGCTTTGATATAATTTTCTTTTGGGTTGCTAGAATGATGATGATGGGAATCCATTTCATGGATGGTGAAGTGCCATTTCATACGGTTTATATTCATGCCCTTGTTCGTGATGAAAAAGGCCAAAAAATGTCCAAGTCCAAGGGTAACGTGATTGATCCGATCGAATTAATAGAAAAATACGGCGCGGATGCACTCCGTTTCACACTCACGGCCCTGGCTGCTCAGGGCCGAGATGTAAGGCTTTCAGAGAAGCGTGTTGAGGGCTATCGTAATTTTTGCACAAAGCTTTGGAACGCCTCCAGGTTCTGCGAATTGAATGGCTGTTTACCATCAAATGATTTTAATCCAAGTGGAGTAGATAATGCTCTAAATCGGTGGATAATTGGCAAGACAGTTGAGGCGGAGCAGGCGGTTTCTGGTGCTATTGACGCATTTCGCTTCAACGAAGCTGCGAATACAGTTTATAAATTTACGTGGGGAATTTTTTGTGACTGGTATTTAGAGCTGGCTAAGCCTGTATTGCAAGGTGAGCAAGATTCTTTAAAGAGTGAGACTCAAGCTACCGCGGGCTGGGTACTTGATCAAATACTGCATTTGCTACACCCAATAATGCCCTTTATCACGGAGGAGCTATGGAAGCAAATAGCTTGTAATCGAGCGTGTTCACTTATTACGGCAGATTGGCCAAATTTGAAAAATGAGCTTATTGATCCTCAAGCGAATGCGGAGCTCGATTGGGTCATTCGTTTGATTACTCAGGTTCGTGCAATAAGAAATGAGATGAATATACCAGCTAAAGTTGAAATTCCGTTAATGCTTAAAGATGCTAATGATTTAGCGCGAAATTGTATTGTTCCATATACTTTACAAATCAAACGTTTAGCTAGGATAAAGAGTATCGAGCTCCTTGAAGGAAATGTGCCAAAGGGTTCCCTTCAAGATGTGTTAGACGAAGCAACAATAATTCTGCCTGTGGCAGATGTTATTGACATCGGTACTGAGGAAAAGCGTTTGGAGCGAGAGATTTTGAAAATGCAAGCAGAAGTAGAACGCTTCAACAAAAAGCTGTCCAATGAAAAATTTATTTCTAACGCGCCAGAATTTGTGGTGCAGCTTGAACGAGAGAAATTAAACGAGGCAAAAATTGCTTGTTCACGTTTAGGTCAGGCGAAAGAGCGATTGTTGCAGGCGAGGTAGTATGAGGGATAGTCTATTTATCGGACGTAATATAGCGGGTATGGATACCTTGTGACACCTAAATAATTTCAAAGGGTATATCTCTTTTGAAAATAGCTAGGTCCCGCCAACGAGTTGATCTTACGGTGGTCAAAAAGTGGTAGTACGGAAACAAAACGCGCTAAAGAGAGGTTTTGTCAAAGTCGAAGAGGCGGGAACAGATAACGCTTTCGCTAAAAAAATTGACGTGCCTCGGGTAGGTGATGAATTTTTTAAGCGGTCAGAGCTGGACAAAAATCCAACACCGGATGAAAGAGCCGAGTTTGTAGTTTTTCGGTTGGAGCAATTCATTCGAAGCGGGGGTCGCATTGATGAGGGTGTCTCTTTTAAAAAGTGGCAAGTCATGGCAAAAAATGAGATAGCCATAGCTATAGCCGAGGCAGAAGACGAACAAGAATACGGAGAAACTAATAGGCGGCGAATTTTATTTGTAACGGCGGCAGCTGTAGTGACAATTGGTTTTTGGGGAACTGCAATTAGTTTTCAAAAAGTTGAAGATCTGGTTGCGGGCTTAATCTGTGTAATCGCCGGTTCTATGCTATTAACCTTGGCCGGAGGCAAAAAGGGTAATAAGTTATACAAACGGCTGCGCCGTAGGGCTAGACGTGAGCGCTTAACCCATATTAAACATTTGAATAAGCGCATCAGGCGTCTAGAGTTGGCCTTGGAGGCAGAAGAACAGGAAATGAAAGAGTTGCTGCGGAAGAAACGTAACGAACTCTAGAAATTTGCCTAGAAAATATAATCCATTTCTTTTATTAAATGTTCGATTTCCTCATAAGTATTGTAATGCGCCATGGAAATTCGGACGACACCATCGTTGGCGTCCAGAATTCCCATAGAATCCAAGAGTCGCTTTGCATAGAAATGTCCATTTGACACCGCAATTCCTTTTTTGGCTAAGGTTTTTGGTATACTGGAAGAGGTCTTCTTTTCGACAGTGAAGGAGAATGTGGGGACACGTACGGACTTGCTGCTCTCTAAAGGGCCAAATAAGCGTAGGTTGGGTTTCGTTTTCAAAAAGGCCAGAACCATACTGGCGAGCCTTTCTTCATGTTCCGCTATTAAGGTAAACATAGATTTTTGTCGGGTTAAAATATCGTTGGGTGGTGGGTCGAAGTGATGACGGGATATCGTTTCGAAATAATCATTGATACCTTGAAGCGCGGCGATTGTTTCGTGCTGTGGTCCGGCAGGATTGAGTTTATGCGAGATATCGTCATCAGCGAAAAAATAATGCGCTTGATTTTTGGCCGCCAGCAGGTGTTCATGCTTACCATATAGACAGCCCATGTGTGGACCGAAAATTTTGTAAAAGCTAAAGGCATAATAATCCACATCCCAGTTTTTAACATCGATAGCCCGATGTGGGGCCCAAGCAACACCGTCGACGCAAACTTGGGCTCCCGCTTTATGTGCTAGTGTTGTTATAGAGCAGACATCGTTGATTGCACCCAGGATATTTGAGACATGTGGAAATGCTACTAGTCGGGTACGGTTAGAAAGAAGATTTTCAAGAACCTTTATGTCTAGTGACCCTGTGTCTGGAAGCACAGGCCAATCAAGTATTTTGATCCCGGTTTCAGAAAGACGCCGCCATGGTGCGGAATTCGCCTCATGATTTTGTATTGCAACAATGACCTCACTGTCATCATCCCATAGCGGTCTTAGGGCATTAGCTAATACGTATACGTTGAATGAAGTTGAAGGCCCAATCACTACTTCATTAGGTTGAGCACCTATCATTCTAGCCATCAACTCATAACTGGTATTAACGCGTTCGAAGGCTTTTGAGGCGCCTGGGAAGTAGTCTCCAGGTTGCACCTGATTTTCCGACATATAGGCAGTTATTCGCTCGATGACTGTTTTGGGTACGTAACTACCTCCGGCATTCTCAAAAAATGCCCATTCCCAAAGGCCAGCTGGAAAAAGTCCGCGTATGAACAAAGGGTCTAAAGATTTCGTATCGGAGTTCATAATAAATTGTTCATATTCATCGTTGACCGTACTTTAGGATAAGATCAAGCGCTATGGAAACACGGTTGGCATTGTCTTCAAACTTCATGCCTAGTTCACCGCTGTTTGACCATATAATCAAGGCGGTGAAGTCCCCTAATTGGTTAATTCTAAGAATGACAGGAGTACCTGATGCTATTTCAAGAGATGCTTTGATACGTGCGCCACCAGTACTGATATCAAGGATTTCACACGCAGTGGAAATTGCACCGACTATAATGCTAACTTTGAAAACAACTTTGTATCTATCGCTGGCTCTCCGATGGAGTGGATTTTTACGAATTGTCATTAGGAAAATTTTCTTTGGATTATCTTGATGCTGATTATACAGTGCTCGCGTATCAATTTTGTTGAAGTATTTAAGAATCTTTCAATAATATTAACTACAATTTGTAAAAAAATAATTTCGATTGTTGAAGCTCTATGTATTAACATTTTTAGATATGCTAAAAAGATACTTTGCAAGAATATTTTCACGATCGCGTTGTCAGACTGTGAAATATTAGGTTTAAATTTGTTTTTAGCGAATTAAGGAGTTACACAAGTTGCGTAATTCAAAAGTGGTGTTGATTGATACGAATCCTGGCCGAAATGCCCAGACTTTCGGTATTGCTAGAGAACTAGGTACGGATATGGACCTAATCCATGAACCGTCGGTAGGGGTGATAGGTACTAAGGGTGATTCTCAATGTTATCTTGGGGTACAAAATAAAGTAGAGGCTATTCAAGAGACCTTGCGTCAACGCGTAGGGCTTGGAGAAGAAAAAATTCAAATGCGTTTAGTGCAACCAGAGTATACTGTTGCAACGTCTGACGGTATCCGAAATGGCACAAGAGAGATGCGATATTCCTTAATTGGGAGAGAAGTTACACATGATTCTGTTTGTCAACATTTGAGTGCTAGTGGTTTAGAGGGAACAATTGCAGTAGTTGCGTGTGATAAGCCGCCTGTGGGTACCTTGGCTGGCCTGCTCGAACATAACCGCCCGGCTATAATTATGTCTGATGGAACTATTCACCCTGGACGAGACTCTGTCACCGGTGAAGCGTTAGATATAGTTAGTGGATTTCAAGTTGCAGGAAGCGATGATGAAGAATTTAAAAAAAGAATAGCGCGTGAGGCATGTCCGGGTTATGGAAGTTGTGGAGGGATGTTTACTTATAATACTATGCAAACGTTTATAGGTGTAGTCGGTATGCAGCCCCTACACATGGTGTCCCCACCCTCAGATGATCCACACCGTATTAATATTTTTCCCGGCGAATTAATCGATTATCTGGCGAACATGATTGAAAATCAAATTTTACCGCGGGATATAGTAACCCGCGATTCAATCCGAAATGCGATGGTTGTAGCAATGGCTGTTGGGGGCTCTACGAATGTCTTGCTTCATGCCCCGGAGATTGCAAGAGCGGCAGGTTTTCGGAGTTTTGCAGATGATATCATGTCTCCAGAAGAATTTAATCACTTATCTGAAAACTTGGTGCCAGTACTAGTCGATGTGAGACCATTTGGGAGATATTCAATGGTGGATATTGATAAAAATGGAGGTGTACAGGTAATTGTAAAAGAACTTATTGAGTCGGGGCTGCTGAATGGTGATACCCTGACATGCACCGGTGAGAGTCTAGCTGAACAGGTGAAACGTCTTAATACGGTGGGGCCAGATGGAGAAGTGATATATCGAGTAGAAGAACCTTACAAACAAACCAACGGGTGGCTTACGCGTGCTCGGAGGAAATCTATCGCCTGACTTTAGTGCGGTACTTAAGCTAGCGGGCGTAGAAGGTGGTCTAGAAGACAATATTTTTAACGGTAAAGCGCGTGTGTTCGATTCCGAGGATGACTTATTGACAGCTTTAGATAGGACGCCAGATAAATTTGAACACCTTGATATGATAGTGGTTCGCTATGAAGGTCCGAGTGGTGCGCCAGGTATGCCGGAATTTTTAGATCCAACGTCTCGAATAACTACTCTGTGTCGGCAACGACAGATAGTTCTAGGGTTGATGACAGATGGACGGTTTTCTGGAGGTTCTGTTGGGCTTGTAATAGGTCACGTCGGTCCAGAAGCTGCTTTAGGTGGTCCAATTGGGCTAGTTCAAGATGGGGATAAAATCGTTGTGGACCTTGATAAAAATGAGGTTAATTGTGTAGAACTTGATGACGATACTATATTTGCTTCGCGTAAAGAAATTTGGGATAGACGAGTGGAAGATAATGGAGGGATTCATCCTTCAAGTGGGCAGGCTGATACAAGGTTATTAAACCGAATGCGTGAATCTGCGGTGCCAGCTACTTATGGAGCAGGGATGCACTCAGGCCGAGTAGTCTGGGTAAATGACCCACGCAAGCCGGAGAGTTCAACATTTGAACCAAAGAATAAGTACCGCTCTTAACTTGATTTGTGAAAAATGAAAATGTGTAACTTTTTACACGCCAATAAAATCTGACTTGCTTGGGACTATAGACCCAGCACATTAAATAGAAAGTTCACACCAGACTGGCGTGTGATCGGATGGTTTTTCCTTGCCACGGGGTTTGCGATCGATGCCAGCTGCAGTTAACAAGTCTGCAGCTTGCGGAGATAGTAAGAGATGATCTATCAATAAACCATTATCTTTTGGCCAGGCCCCAGCTTTGTAGTCCCAATAACTGTATTGGTTTGGCTTTGTATCAAAAGCACGAAACGCGTTAACTAAGCCGAGATTTACAATTGTACGGAACTGTTTACGACTTTCTTGGCGGCAAACAGCATCGTTTGAAAGCCCTATTGGATCATAGACGTCTTCATCGCTTGGGCATACGTTGTAGTCACCGCCGAGTACAAAAGCCTCTTCGTTTCGAAGTAAATTTTCCGTATGCACGCGAAGCCTTTTCATCCAGTCCAGCTTATAGAGAAATTTCTCACTGTTTAAACCATTTTCATCGAGTGTTGGGTTTCCGTTTGGTAAGTAAATTGATGCAACACGGATTCTGTTAACTGTTGCCTCAATATAACGTGCTTGTTTATCGTTTTCATCTCCAGGAAGTTCTGAACGTTCCAGTTTAATGGGTTCTTTGGAAAGAATAGCAACACCGTTATAGGATTTTTGGCCTGATATTACTAAATTGTAGCCTGCATCATTAATTTCTAGGGTGGGGAAGGTCTGTTCGATGCACTTAGTTTCTTGAAGCAGAACTATATCTGGCTGAAACCCACTCAACCAATCAATCAACCGAGGTAGTCGCGCTTTGACCGAGTTTACGTTCCAAGTAGCAATTTTCATAGTCTACCGATAATTCTTATCACTGTAATTTTTTATCACTGTAATAAAGTATTTTGAAATTCAACAGGCTAGTATGGTGATATGTAAAAAATACATTTTTAAAGTTAGATGGCGAATGATGCCCCACAGCCACAATTAGAGGAAGCATTTGGGTTGCTTACGGCAAAAAAGCTAGCGCCGAGATCTTCCTTAAAATCAATTACAGAGCCATCTAGTAGGCCAAGCGAAGCTTCATCAATTACCAGACTGGTTCCTCCATTGTCGAAGACCTTGTCATCGGTTTTGAGTGTATCATCAAGTTCAAACTTATATTGGAAACCTGAGCAACCGCCTCCGAGTACTTCAAGCCGCAGCATAAGATCGAGATTTCCCTCTGCTTCTCGAATCTCTGCTATTCGGCGTGCAGCACGGTCGGTCAATTCGACACCCAAAGCCTGAATGCTACCATCAGACATAACAATTCCTCAATAAATTAGTGTTAGGCTTTAATGTAGTGAGAGATCGCCTGATGTCAAATTGTGCTTTGGTTAATGACGTTGCGGGTTTTTTAAAGTGAGGGTAGGGTTCCGTAATGAATGAATGGCAGTTGAAATATAGACTTGTTCCTTATGCAACTCATGAAGCGGAAAGCCGTGGTAGATTGTATGATGAACCAGAAAGCGCGACTCGTGGTTGCTTCCAACGCGATCGTGACCGAATTATCCACGCGGCAGCATTTCGTCGACTTGCCTATAAGACTCAAGTATTTGTCAACCATGAGGGTGATTTTTTTCGTACACGTCTGACGCATAGTCTTGAAGTAGCGCAGATAGCGAGATCGATATGTCGCTATCTCAAGCTTAATGAGGATCTTGGAGAGGCCTTAGCGCTTGCGCATGACTTAGGGCACCCACCTTTTGGTCATGCTGGTGAAGACGCCCTTCAGGAAATGATGGTTCCGTTTGGTGGCTTTGACCATAACGCGCAATCGCTTCATGTAGTGACGCAGATGGAATCTCGTTATGTTAATTGGGATGGCCTAAATTTAACGTGGGAAACACTAGAGGGTATTGTGAAGCACAATGGGCCTTTAGTTACGAATGGGATTGAAGTTGTATTGCCACGATCTATTGCAGAATACGCTGAAAAACAAGATCTCGAACTACATACTTATGCCGGGCCGGAAGCACAAGTTGCGGCTATTGCAGATGATATTGCGTACAATAATCACGATATAGATGATGGATTACGCGCTGGTCTTTTCTCAATATTAGATCTGTCAGATGTACCATTGGTTGGACCAATATTTGCTGATGTTGGAAAGAATTTTCCCGATGTGGATATATCGCGCCGAATTCACGAAGCTGTTCGGAGATTAATTGGAGCTATGGTATCGGACTTACTGGATGAAACTACACGGCGGATTATGGATTTAGCTCCGAAAGATGCGTCCTCCATAAGAGGCCATGTGCAGCCAGTTGCTAGCTTTTCGCATGTAATGAATAATAACGATGCTTCTATAAAAAATTTTCTGTATGAAAATATGTATCGCCACTACAAATTAAATCGTATGACTTCAAAAGGTAGGAGGGTTGTTAAGGATCTATTCCAGTTACTCCTTAAAGAGCCAGAGTGTTTGCCAACTGAATGGCGACGGCAAGCAGGGCCGCCAAATAGCGAATCTACGGCATGGTTGGTTGCGGAGTATATTGCAGGAATGACAGACCGTTATGCTCTAGATGAACATAAGAGGTTATTCGATTTGCAAGCTAGAATCTCCTGAGCATAAAAGTAAATTATATGATAAATATGATTTGGCGGTTTCCGGTAAAGTTGAGGTGAAAAACGCACATGGTGCGAAAGAGATCGGAAATTAAAGTTTCTGCGTCCGACGCGTTGGAGTTCGAACCAGTCAATACTCATATGCGACGGCCTAGTCGTCGTGGGTTAAAAGTTTTGGTTGTTCTTATTTTGCTTTGCGGCATAAGTGCTGTTGGTTGGGAAGTCTTTGTGGACGATATTATGAGCTTGATTGGAAATGTAGATAAAGAGGTGCCGCTCCTTCGTTCTGAAGCAGGGCCTATAAAAGTACGCCCAAAAACCCCGGGTGGTCTGCAGGTGCCTTACCGCGATAAATTAGTGTACAAAAGATTATCGGGCAGAGAAAAGGATGCGATGCGTGTAGAGCGCTTATTGCCACCACCTGAAAGTCCGATACCTTTACCGAGTAAAGAACTTGCATTGTTGCAACCTAGACAACCAAAAACAGCCCGTATACCTTCTCTATCGGATGTGAAAAGTACTATGCCACCAAAACCTGCACCGACATTTGAAGCAGGCGGAAGCTCCGAAAACAAAAAAGATTTAGTTGTCCTAGGCCGACCTTTAAACCGTGCTAATAGTTTGCCCTCCCAAGCAATGCCCAAAGAGGTCGCTCCAAAACCTAAACAACCTAACCAGGAGGTGAAAAAGAAGCCGCCGAAAACTTCTAATATGCCATTAGCCGATAAAAAAAGCACCATAGGTGCTAACTTTAAATCATATCAAGTTCAATTAGCCGCTTCTCGCACTTCAGAAGGCGCTCAGGCTGAATGGATACGATTACGAGAAAAAAATTTAGACCTGATTGGTAGTCTGAAATTAACAATAGTCCGGGTTGATTTAGGAAAGAAAAAGGGTGTGTTTTTTCGGCTGCGTTTGGGACCTTTATCTAATGGCAGTGAAGCACGACAACTTTGTAACGCTCTAAAAAAAAGGAGTGTCGGTTGCTTGGTGGTGAAGCCGGGCACGTGAAAGTGGTAAACAGGTGACTCGTTCCCAATATCCAACTGCTCTAATTTTAGGCATAGAAGGAAAGTGTCTATCGTCTGACGAGAAGCAGTTTTTTCGTGATCTTAACCCTCTAGGCTTTATCCTTTTTCAGCGCAACTGCGAAAGCCCAGACCAAATTACGCGGTTAGTTGGTGAATGCCGCGAGACGGTGGGTCGAGATAGTATTCCAATTCTGATTGACCAGGAAGGCGGTAGAGTGCAGCGACTTTCCCTGCCGCACTGGCGTAACTTGCCATCAGCGAAATGTTTTGCTGATCTTTATGAAATTAGTCAAGCCGATGCGTCAGAAGCACTGTATCTTAATTCATTGTTGATGGCACGAGACCTAATAGAAATTGGGATTACAATTAATTGTGCTCCTGTTCTCGATGTACCGCAACCATATGCTCATGATATAATCGGTGATCGCGCGCTTGGAAGTTCACCAAGAATTATTTCTGTGCTTGCCAGTATAGTTTGTCGAGGGTTACTCGCTGGTGGTGTCTTGCCTGTCATAAAACATATGCCAGGTCACGGCAGAGCTTGTGCTGATAGTCATTTAGAGCTGCCAACGGTTGATGCATCATGGGAAGAGTTGGAGAATAGCGATTTTATCCCTTTCTACGAGCTAAGCAATATGCCTTGGGCGATGACAGCGCATGTTCTTTACAGTGCGCTAGACGACAATAATCCGGCGACTACTTCATTGAAAATTATCCAAGAGGTCATTAGAAAAACGTTTAAGTTTGACGGAGTATTGGTATCAGATGATATAGGAATGAGCGCGCTTTCTGGTAATTTTGACGAGCGTGTTAGCGCATCCCTTGGCGCGGGCTGCGATATTGCGCTTCATTGTTCGGGGAACCTTAAAGAGATGGTTGCAACTGCTAGTGGAGCTCAGTCCCTACGCGATTCGTCAATGAGGCGGCTTCAGTATGGAGAGGAGTTAAGACAGAGAACTATACGAGACGAAATAGACAAAGAATTTGCCTTGGACAGACTTGAAAGGCTTTTAGCGAAATATCGGATGTTATAAACAGGGATAATAAGATATTTTAAAGTTGCCGGATATGGTCTCCGTAATGGATTTAAAAAATGTTGAGGAAAACACTTCCACCTCTCCAATTTCTCAATATTTCTGCTAATATTGAGGAAATGATACGTCGCGCCAACCGATTTGAAACCATTTGATACCCATTAATTAACGAATTTATTTGAATTTTAATAATATTTTTAAAAGTCTATGCGGCTCATCGGATTCGCTCAATACGCGGAATAATGCTAACTTTAAGCCATCATTTGGTTCTTTGTTAGTATTTTTTTTCGTAGGTACATCCCAATATGTTTTTTGTAGTCAACACCGTTCAAAATCTTCGATTAATTTTTTTAACCGGTGTATGGGTCGGCTTTGACTGTTGGTTCCTCACGGATTCTTTAATGAAGGATACATGAAAAAGTGTTTGTTATCAGACGCTTTAAGCATATAATTTTTGTAAATCAGCGTGCATATGGATTTTTGCTAGTAGATTTAGTTTTGCTTAAAACTTATTTTTAATAGAAACTCTAATATATAACTTCGGTGCCCTACTATAATTTTCAAATCACGTTCTACTCAAACTAATAGAAATTTGATCTTTTAGTGGCTGGTAGGTGACCTGACAGTGTATCCTATTATTTGTGAATTATTAAACTAATTAATTTCTATTGGCTCGTATCTATGAATGAAATTTCGGGTACAGAAGTTTTTAAAGAAGGTCAGGCTTTTGAGTTAGCCTCAGAGACATCTGAGGCCGCCTTTACAGTTGATCTTGAGGGTTTTGAAGGTGCCATTGATGTTCTTTTAGCCCTTGCCCGGGACCACAAGCTCGACATTACGCAGATGTCTATGTCAGCCTTAGCTGACCAGTACTTGGCTTTTGTTTCAGAGGCCCGCCGAAGCAATCTTGAGTTGGCCGCAGATTATCTCGTTATGGCAGCGTGGCTTGCCTATATGAAGTCGCGTCTCCTATTACCTGATATTGGTGCCGACGATGAACCTTCTGGGGAAGAATTGGCTAACGCTTTGGCATTTCAGTTGAAAAGGTTGCAAGCTATGAAAGAGGCCGGAGAATGCTTGCGTAAACGCAGCCAGTTAGGCACTGATTTTTTTTGGCGCGGAGATCCTGAAATTTTTCGCCGTACCTACAATATGGTTTATGATGCCAGCCTCTTTGATCTGTTAAAGGCCTATGGTAGTTTACAATACAGAAAAGGGTCTGCTTCCGCTTTGCGGATAGAACCCTTTGAAATTTATACGGTTGAGGATGCTTTGGTCCGCTTACGCCGTATGGTCAGAGTGGTACCTGAATGACGAAACCTTTGGAAATTTTTGCCAGATAACTTACGTGACCGCCTTATGTTGCGTTCAGCGGTAGCCTCTACATTTGCCGCGAGTCTAGAAATGGCCCGTGAAGGAATTTTGAAGTTACAACAAACTAGAACCTTTGGACCAATCCATATCAAAAATTCGAAGCCAAGCCTTGAACCGGCTAATGATGATCGAGATGGAAGTTGACTATGACTAATATAGAGCGCCAGAATTTAAGGTTGCTGGAGGCTATCCTCTTCGCGGCGTCTGAACCATTAAGTGAGCCCCAACTTGCTTCCCGTCTTCCTGATGATGTTAACTTGGGAGATTTACTGTCAGGTTTACAGGTTTATTATGAAGGCCGTGGTGTTGAACTTGTGCAACGTGGTAAGTCTTGGGCCTTTCGTACTCCTGATGATATTCGGTCCCTTTTAGAACATGAGATTGAGATTCCACGTAAGCTTTCTAAGGCAGCAATGGAGATCCTTGCTATTGTTGCATATCACCAACCTGTTACCCGTGCGGAGATAGAAGAAATTCGAGGCGTTAGTATTTCAAAGGGCACTCTAGATGTCTTATTACAAGCGAATTGGATAAAACCGGGTAGGCGTCGCGAGAGCCCAGGGCGTCCGGCTACGTGGAGGACTACTGATAATTTTTTAGATCATTTCGGTCTCGAAAACGTTCAGGATCTTCCCGGAATTAATGAACTTAAAGCCGCAGGGCTTTTGGAATCTGGGCCTGCAATAAACGCTTACTCAACTTTCGGGGATTTAGTTGAAATCCGTGAAAATAATGATGGACCACTCACAAAAGACCTAGAATCATCGCTATTGACTGAGTTAGAGGACGATGAGTCAGGGATTTATCATGAACCACTTGACCCTAATGGCTAAAAGACCCGTGCATTGCAGAAACGGTTACAATCTGCCATTATGGAGCCTAATCGGGACCACGACCGTATTGAATAGCGGCAAGTCCCTTAACTCCATTAGAAAATTAGGAAACCGCTATGGGTACATTTAGTATTTGGCACTGGCTGGTGGTTCTTGCTGTTGTCTTGGTCCTTTTTGGTGGAAAGGGAAAGATTTCTAGCCTTATGGGCGACTTTGGCAAGGGCCTTAAGTCATTTAAGAAGGGTATGAAAGAGGACGAGGAAGATGCCGTTCAGGTAGATGAAGAACTACCGAAAGAAATAAAATCGGCTTCGGAAGATGTTCTTGATAGTACCACCGATAAAGATAAAGCAGCTAACGGGTAAAAGCGTAATATTGTTTTTTCGTAAGAAAACAAATAACTAAACGTTTTGTTTTACCTTTTTTCGTAAATGCCAACAATTCAAGAGAGGCTTCCGCCATGTTCGATATTGGCTGGCAAGAAATTTTAGTCCTTGCTGTTATAGCGATCATCGTTATCGGACCGAAGGACCTACCGAGGGCTATAAAGGTTGTAACCCAATGGATTAAGAAAGCACGGTTTATGGCACGTGACCTTCAAGAAGGTCTCGATGATATGGTCCGTGAAGCTGAGCTGGATGAGATCAAATCTCAGGCGAACAAATTTATAGACGGTGAAACGTTTGATCCGGCAGGGACGATAACCGGTGAATTCGAGATGGATGACTTCGAAAGAGATTGGAGTGAAACTGTCGAAGATTTAAAAAATTCTACTGACCCTGAAAGTCGCTCTAAAAAAAAGGAGGGCGATAAATCTGATCGCGATCATGCTTCAAGCGACCTAAGCAAAGATAATAAAAAATTAGAGTTGAGAGAGTCGGATCCTCCATCAAATGATAAACTAACGCAGGATGAGAACTCTCTTTTCCAAAAACGGCTACCTTCAAATGCAGACAATGATGCGAAACCGGAAAAGGGCGAAGGTTAAAAAGTATGGAGGAGGAAGAAGACGCGAAAATGCCGCTTATGGAGCATTTGGTTGAGCTGCGTTCTCGGCTTATATGGAGCGTTGCATCTATAATAATTTTATTTGTCGCAATCTTTCCTTTTGCCGAATACGTATACCAGTTTTTAGTACAACCGCTAGCAGATATTTTTGAGGAAATGGGTGGTCAGCGGCGCTTAATTTTCACAGCTTTGCATGAAGCCTTCTTCACTTATATCAAGTTATCTCTTATTGCAGCATTATTCGTTGCTTTTCCTTTCATCTCCATTCAATTCTGGATGTTTGTTGCACCTGGCTTGTACAAGAACGAAAAACAGGCATTAGCACCGTTCCTTATCGCTACTCCAATTCTATTCTTTATGGGCGGTGCTATGGTTTACTACATCGTGATGCCATGGGCTTATGAATTTTTATTAAATTTTGAACTTGAGGGTGGCGCAGATACATTGCCTATTGTTTCAGAGCCAAAGGTTAATGAATATCTGTCGCTCAGTATTAACTTGATTTTTGCTTTTGGTATTTGTTTTGAACTACCGGTAATACTTACCCTTTTGGGCCGAATAGGTATGGTGTCTGCTAAAGGTATGAGGGAAAAGCGTAAGTACGCTATTTTAATAGCCTTTATTGTAGCTGCAGTTATAACTCCTCCTGATGTAATTAGTCAGGTGCTGCTTGCATCTGTATTGATCTGCTTATACGAAATCTCAATCTATTCTGTCCAAATAATTGAGAAGAAACGTGAGAAAAATGACTACTATGACAACGATGACGGAGCGGATGTGTCTCAAGATAGTTAATTATTTTTCAGATAATTTAGATGATTGATAATTAAAAAAATTTTCTTGTTTCGTTAAGCCTTTTCAAACTTTCAAGTGATAACAATTTTAATATGTTTGATACGAAATTGATCCGCGAAAACCCACAAGAGTTTGATACGGCGCTTTGCCGTCGTCCGGGACAGTCACCAATCGCAGACGCTATAAATACTCTAGATGCGAGGCGGCGTGAGGCACAGACCCGTGCACAAAAAATACAAACTGAACGGAATGCCTTTGCTAAACAAATTGGCGCAGCAAAATCACGTGGTGAAGATATATCTGATATTGTTGCCGAGGTATCGAAGAGCAAAAAAAAGCAAGCACGTTTAGAAAATGAGGTGGTAAATGCCACGCAAAAAATGAGAGATTTCCTCTCTAGTTTACCGAACCTACCTCTTGCGGATGTGCCGGAAGGTCATGGTGAAGGCGATAATGTCGAATTGCGTAAATGGGGAGAACCACGTCACTTTGATTTTGAACCGAGAGATCATGTTAGTTTAGGTGAGAATTTACGCATGATGGACTTTGAGACAGCGGCAAAACTTTCAGGTTCCCGTTTTGTCATGCTAACAGGCGGGCTGGCTAATTTGGAACGAGCTTTAGCCAATTTTATGCTCAATGTGCATACGCGTGAAAATGGATATACTGAGGTTAACCCTCCAGCATTGGTTAATGATGATACTATGTTTGGTACTGGACAGCTGCCAAAATTTGGTGACGACCTTTTTAAGGCCAATACTGGACATTGGTTGATTCCAACGGCTGAGGTCCCACTTACTAACATTCTAGCGGGACACTTAGTTGAAGCAGATACGTTGCCTCGGAGATATACCGCTATGACTTGGTGCTTTAGATCGGAGGCGGGTGCGGCGGGTAAAGATACGCGCGGAATGATTCGGCAGCACCAATTTACGAAGGTGGAGTTAGTTTCTGTAACAACAGAAGAGCAGTCACTTTCAGAATTAGAACGTATGACAAGCTGTGCCGAGAATATTTTAGAGCGTTTGGAACTGCCATATCGCACTATCGTGCTCTGTACAGGGGATATGGGATTCGGCGCACGTAAAACATATGATATTGAGGTTTGGTTACCTGGTCAGAGCGCTTACCGGGAAATTTCTAGCTGTTCTGTTTGTGGTGATTTTCAAGCGAGACGCATGAATGCCCGTTATCGTCCAGATAAAAGCGGTAAACACACTAGGTTTGTTCATACATTGAATGGTTCCGGTTTAGCCGTTGGTCGCACGTTAATCGCAATCTTAGAAAATTTCCAAGAAGCGGATGGCTCAATAATAATACCAAAGGTTTTACGCCAGTACATGGGCGATATAGAGGTGCTGAAACCGTAATGAATCTGTCACGTTCGCGAGTCTTACTCTCCAATGATGATGGCATCAATGCACCCGGCATGAAGGTTTTGGCGTGCTTAGCAAGAGAATTGTTTCAAGAAGTTTGGATAGTCGCGCCTGAATCAGAACAAAGTGCCTCTAGTCATTCACTAACTCTACGTCGGCCCTTACGTATACGTAAATTATCGAAAAGGCGATATTCAGTTGATGGGACCCCGGCTGATAGTGTGCTTCTTGGTGTGCGCGAAATAATGAAGGACGCGCCCCCAGATTTGTTAATTTCAGGGATTAATCGAGGGGGTAATTTAGGTGAGGATGTTACTTACTCTGGAACTGTAGCCGCTGCCATGGAGGGAACTCTACTCGGTATTCCATCTATAGCTTTGAGTCAGTTTTTCTACAAACGTGAGAATTTATCCTGGGGTACAGCAGAGGCATGGACAGGGCGTGTTTTAAAAATATTTTCTAAATTTGATTGGACTCCAGGGGTGTTAATGAATGTTAATTTTCCAGATGTTCCGGCTAAGGATGTTATAGGTATCGAATTTGTTCGCCAAGGAAGGCGCAAAATAGGTGGTGATTTCAAATTGGGAAATGATCCACGCGGAGATCCATATTTTTGGATCGGTGTACAGCGAAATGAAAACAAATTTCGTAAGGGTAGCGATTTAGAAGCAATAATCCGAGGGGCTGTTGCTATAACGCCTTTAACACTAGACCTTACGCATTCGAATACCTTACGTAAGCTTAAAGGCCTGGTTAAGTGAGCCTGGATCCTCGTATGGGACGATTGATTTTGGAGTTGCGTCAGGGTGGCGTGACTGATTCACAGGTGCTAGCGGCCATTGAAAAATTGCCCCGTTCATTGTTTCTTGTCGGGCCATTCAAGGAGCGTTGGGATGAAAATGTAGCATTACCGATAGGTTATCATCAAACTGTTAGTCAGCCTCTGATTGTAGGTTTGATGACACAAGCACTTGAGGTAACGGACCGGCATAAGGTTTTGGAAATCGGAACTGGATCGGGCTATCAGACAGCGATTTTAGCGCCACTTTGTCGAAGGTTGTACACTATTGAGCGGCACCCAGCATTACTCAAAGATGCTGAAAGCCGCTTCAAAAAGTTGGATATAAATAATGTTACCGCTATATGTGGTGATGGAACATTAGGGTGGCGGGAACAAGCGCCTTTCGAGCGTATATTAGTGGCAGCTGCAGCACCCGATATTCCACCTGTGTTATTTGGGCAATTGGCACTGAACGGAATCATGGTAGTTCCGATCGGTATTGGAGGGGATGACCAACAACTTACTAAAGTGAAAAAAACTAGAGATGGAGCCCTTACGGAGGATCTTGGTCCTACACGGTTTGTACCTTTCGTAGATGGTGTTACCAACAATTAGGCTTTTGGGACAAATTTTTTATAATGCAGGCTGTAATTCCAAGTAAGTTCGGTATTCTATTTATCAGCTTGATCTTGGTGGGTTGTGGCTATGCAGAGTGGCCTCCACCGAGTGGGGGGTTGCGCGATTTAAATCGAACGGAATTAGCCAAAACTTCCCGTTCGGCTACTTCTAAAGCTCCAAAAAAGGAAAAACAAATTATTATAAAAAAGGGGGATACGGTTTGGGGACTTTCTAGTCGATATGCGGTTTCTATGCGTTCTATAATCGAGTGGAATAATTTAAAGGCGCCATTTCACCTGAAAGTCGGACAACGCATAATTGTCAAGGATAATCCTGAACATTTGGTGGTAAGGGGAGATACCCTATACGAGTTAGCAATGAAATACGAAACAAATACGCATGCTTTAGCGCGCCTCAACTCTTTGAAGCCTCCTTATATTATTTTATCGGGTCAGCGCTTACGTTTGCCCGTTAGAGGAATACGTGTAACCCTTGTTAAAGAAAACTCGAGTCAAATTAAACAAGGTGTGAAACAGTTCAAACCATCAGTCGGTATCAAAAACACTCGTAGGATTAAATCTACTAAAGTATCTCCAGCAGATTCGATATCGATTAAGCGTAGTTCGGTTTTGAAAAAATCGATGGCGCACGAGCAAGATTTCATTTGGCCAGTTAAGGGCCGTATTATCTCTGATTTTGGTGCTAAACCGAAAGGTTTCCATAATGATGGGATTAATATCGCCGCCCCACGTGGAACTGAAATTAAGGCGGCACAAAATGGTATTATAGTTTACTCAGGTAATGAATTAAGAGGTTTTGGAAACCTGTTGCTGATTAAACATATTGGAGGATGGGTAACAGCATATGCCCATGTTGAGCGTTTAATCGTGAAACGTGGCGATAAAGTCAAAAAAGGCCAGCGTATAGCGACAGTTGGTAAAACCGGGGGAGTAATGCAACCGCAATTGCATTTTGAAATACGTAAGGGAAGGCGTGCTCATAATCCGCAGAAATATCTGCAAAAGATCTAACTGTTTATGCGGACGGTGAATTATGTGGTGGATATGATATTTTGAGATGCAATATGGAAGAGGAAAATTTACGGAAGCATTACAATTTTATGGGTTTTTCTAACTTACCAGCAAGATCTTGTATATATTGCCACGCGACCCGGCCGGAGCGTGAGCCACGAGTTACCGCCCATTCATTTGCCTCAAACCTTAGGTCAATACCGTCCTGGTCAAGACCAAACCGTTTGGCGTATGCTTCTACGATTGCGAAATAGGTATTTTGGTCACAGTTATGGAAGCCAAGCCAAATTCCAAAACGGTCCGAGAGGGAAACTTTCTCCTCTACGGCCTCTGAGGTATGTATGGCATTAGAGCTCTCATTTTCAATCATATCGCGAGCCATTAGATGACGACGATTTGATGTTGCATAAAATAAAACATTTTGTGGTCTGCCTTCGATCCCTCCTTCTAGTATAGCCTTCAAGGACTTATAGGAGTTGTCATGAGCATCGAACGAAAGATCATCACAAAATAATAGAAACTTCTGCTTTTGGTTTCGAAGATAAATCAAGAGATCAGGTAGTGAGGGAATATCCTCTCGATGAACTTCGACAAGTATCAAAGCGTCGTCCTTGTTGCGGTTAATTTCTGCGTGTATGGCCTTAACCAATGAACTTTTGCCGGTACCTCGTGCTCCCCACAAGAGCGCATTATTCGCGGGTAAACCATTTGCAAACCGTCCAGTATTATCCATAAGGATAGCGATTTGGCGATCTATTCCCCTAAGTAAATTTAGATCAATGCGGTTGACTAACGGCACGGGTTGCAACCATTTTGTATTGGCATGCCATACAAAGGCATTTGCCAGCGTTAAGTCATTTTCATGACATGCAGCAGGACCCTGGCGTTCAAGCGCCTTGGCGATTCGGTCCAAGATATTACAAAGTTTTTGATTATCCATTTCCTGCGCAAGGTAGGGCTAAGGTATCTAGGCGTCAATCCACCAATCTTAATTTACGTATTGTGATTGAAAGTTTGGCTTTGCCGGGTATAGTCCCCGCCAGTTTGCTGCCGGGTTATTTGTGGGCAGTAAAGTTTAGAAACGGCGCAGGAATCGAGGAGTCATATATGTTTATTTCCCCAGCATACGCTCAAGCCTCAGGCGGCGGCGCTAGTGGAGGACTTGAGGCGATGTTGCCTTTAATTTTGATTTTTGTGGTCTTCTATTTTCTATTGATTCGACCCCAACAGAAAAAAATGAAGCTGCATCGTCAAACAATTGCGGCTATCCGCCGAGGTGATAAAGTAGTAACGGGCGGAGGTATTATTGGGAGTGTTGCAAAGGTTGATAATGAACATGAAGTCACGGTAGAAATAGCTAAAGATGTGAAGGTTAAAGTCCGTCGTGATTTAATTAGTGCTGTGGTTTCCAAGACCGAACCGCAAGCTTCGACGCCGTCGGCTGCTAATGAGGATAAACCACGTGGTGGGATCCTCCAAAATCTATTAGGTTTTGGGCCTAAGCAAGCTGACAAAAATGAAGGTTCCAATAAAAGTGCTGCTGCTGTAAAAAACAAAAGTAAACCTGCTGTGAAAAAAGAAAATGGCGATGATGCGCCAAAAAAAAACGCTAGTTAGTTAGGGCTCTCCAATCGATGATCTACTTTTCGAAATGGAAAATCATCTTAGTTTTCGTAGTCTGTACTTTAGGACTAGCGTTTTCAGCGCCTAATTTCTTTGAAAAGAAAATTGTTGAAGGTTTTCCAGATTGGTTACCGCATAAGCATGTTAGTTTGGGTTTAGATCTTCAAGGCGGCTCACACCTATTGCTCGAGGTGGATGTTGCCTCTGTGATGACGGAACATTTAGAATCATTGATTGATTCAATACGGTCGGAGCTAAGAAAGGCTCGCATTCATTATCGTGGTTTGGGAATTACTGGCGGTGATGCAAGTGTTAGTATACGCGAGAGTGGAGGAGTTACTAAGGCCCGTAATTTATTGAGCAAAATTGATAATGATACCAACATATCTGTTGATGGGAATACTATTACTATTTCCTTTACTGAACGTGCTTGGGTCGACCGCCGAAATGCTGCACTTCAACAATCACTTGAAATTATTCGCCGACGCGTCGATGAGACGGGAGTGCGTGAGCCGACCATCCAGCGTCAGGGAGACGACCGGATTTTACTACAAGTGCCCGGTGTTGAGGATCCAGAGCGGCTTAAGGCATTGATCGGTAAAACAGCCAAGATGACTTTTCATCTCGTGCATGAACGCAATATTGACCAAGATTACGCAAGAACACCGCCAGGCGCACGGTGGCTGCCCAACCAAGATGCGGGCTTTCAGGGACAGCCAAAGAAAATTTTGATCAAGCGTCGTGTTATGGTTTCAGGAGAAGATTTAGTAGACGCACAACCAGGTTTCGACCAGCGTGATAATCAGCCTATAGTGAGTTTTCGCTTTAATGCGCGCGGAGGTAAAAAATTTGGTGATGTTACTGCAGCAAACGTTAATCGTCCTTTCGCTATCGTTCTGGACGGGACAGTGATTTCTGCTCCTGTAATACGCGAGCCTATTTTAGGAGGTTCGGGGCAAATTAGTGGTAATTTTAATGTCACTCAGGCGCAGGACTTAGCTTTGCTGCTAAGAGCAGGGGCTTTGCCTGCCCCGTTGACTATCCTTGAAGAACGTACAGTTGGACCAGGACTTGGTGCTGATTCAATTGCTGCTGGGAAGATAGCGTCAATTATTGGTATGGTCTTGGTTGTCGTGTTTATGGCCCTTGCATATGGATTATTTGGTCTCATGGCAGATGTAGCCTTGGCGATCAACATGTTTCTTATTTTGGGAGGGCTTTCAGTTTTACAAGCGACTCTGACATTACCTGGGATTGCTGGTATAGTGTTGACTATAGGTATGGCTGTAGATGCCAACGTGCTTATATTTGAGCGTATTAGAGAAGAGGTACGGAGTGGCCGCACTCCTATCAATGCTATTGATGCTGGCTATGGTCGTGCACTTACGACCATTATTGATGCGAGCGTGACTACACTCATAGCAGCAGTTTTGCTTTATATATTTGGCTCTGGTCCAGTTCGTGGTTTTGCCGTGACTTTAGCGATTGGTATCGTAACATCGATGTTTACGGCTATTATGCTAACTCGGTTGTTTATAGTGATTTGGCTCCGACGTTTCCGTCCTTCGGTCTTGCCGGTATAGGGGAGCATTTAGAGTGCGCGGACTATATTTAATTCCAGCCAGTTTGAATATTTCATTAGTTTCAAAAAGGGCGGTGTTTTTTTTCTTTTCCGCGATTTTGATCACATCCTCTATCGCTTTGTTTCTAACTAGAGGACTTAACTATGGTATTGATTTCAAGGGTGGTATTCTAATAGAGGTACGGACTGATAAAGCGGCAAATATAGGTTTTATGCGCCAGCAACTTTCTGCGCTAGATCTTGGAGAAGTAGCACTTCAGGAATTTGGGGCTCCGACGGATGTCCTTATTCGTGTACAGCGTCAGGAAGGTGGTGAAAAAGCTCAACAGGTAGCAGTAGATAAAATAAAAACCCTTCTGGGCGATACAGTTGATTATCGGCGAACGGAATTCGTTGGTCCGAAAGTTTCGGCGGAGTTGTTTTGGGACGGTGTTCTAGCCGTTAGTTTAGCGATATTTGCTATTTTAATATATATCTGGTTCCGATTTGAGTGGCAGTTTGGAGTCGGTGCTGTAATAGCATTAACTCATGATGTAATATCGACAATTGGTATGTTCGCTTTAATGGGGTTTGAATTCAACCTCTCCACTGTCGCAGCCATTTTGACTATTGCTGGCTACTCCATAAACGATACGGTGGTAGTTTATGATCGAGTGCGTGAAAATCTGCGAAAATTTAAAAAAATGCCTTTAGACGAGTTGTTAAACAATTCAATAAATCAAACCCTCTCCCGGACCGTGATGACGTCAGTAACTACGCTACTGGCCTTATTAGCTCTTTTCTTTTTGGGTGGGGCGGTAATACGGGATTTTTCTTTTGCCATGATATGGGGCGTTATAATTGGCACATATTCATCCATTTGTCTCGCCGTACCCTTACTCTTATACCTTCACCTTAAACGGACGGGTTTGATGGTTGAAGGTAATGGTGATGGTAAAGTAACGGAGGGGGTGGCAGAGGACGCACCTTAAAGCTATTTCACTTGATATTACACCTGTAGTTCCTAGCGGTAGCCAATTCATACAGAGTTATGGCGATGGCGGTTTCCGTATAAGTGATATAACCTACCAAGGTTCAGTATTAGTATTCCCTGAAAAAACTGAGGCTTGGCCGATTATTGATAGTCATGATGTAAGTATTGCTAACCTCGCGGATGCCATCGTTAATCGGCCGTTGATATTGTTGGTTGGTTGCGGAGCAACCTTTCATCCATCTCCAATATCTTTACGCAACGCCCTCAAAGATGTTGGAACAGCGTTGGAATGGATGGATACAGGGGCTGCGTGCCGCACATTCAACGTTCTTTTATCGGAAAGTCGTAATGTTGTTAGCGCACTTATAGCGGTATAGTGATGTCAAAAATATTGGGGCCAAAAGGCCCCAATATAGATTATGCTGTGCCCAAAAATTTGTTATGAAATATTGTAGAGATTCTGGGCGGCAACCATGGCAAATAGCATAGGAATAGATAACATAGTATTAGTACGAGAAAACAACATCGCAGTACGCGCTGCAGCAGCTTTAGTTTCATCATCTGCCTCAACTAAACCAAGTGCTTTTTGTTGGTTTGGCCAAATAACGAACCACACATTGAACCACATAATTGTGCCAAGCCACATGCCAATGCCGATCACACGATGGCCAGGGTCCGAGCCCTCTGCAAAGCCCAGAGATACGGCTTCGACAATGTAACCGTTCAAAACAGCGAGTATTAAACCTGTAACGATGGTTGCCATCGCTCCATGGCGAAACCAGTACAGAGCCGCTGGAGCGATAACCTTTCCGATAGCCGGCTTCTGGTCATCCGGAATATTAGGCATGTTCGGTATTTGTACAAAATTAAAGTAATATAGTAGACCAACCCACATCACACCCGAAAGTACATGGAGCCAGCGGAAAAAATATTTGGCGAAGGTAGAG
>PBLS01000078.1 GCA_002721825.1 Magnetovibrio sp. | reverse complement strand
ATGATTGCTAAGGGTTTTCATAAGCAGGTTGAGGCCATGATGCCGACGGTCACCAACGTCAACAATACTGGAATATGCTGCGGTGTCGCGCCGATGGACCACGGCATCACCGCCAACTCGTACTTCGATCTGCAGACCAAGAAAGAAGAGTACATGGATAAGGCAGAGATGGTTTTGGTGCCCACGATCTTCGAACGAGCCCGGGATGCTGGCATGAACTCCGCGCTGCTGACTGCTAAGGGTAAGACCCAGACCCTGTTACGGACTGGTTCAAAAATTCGGCTCGCCGCGGAAAAACCGGAGCTGGCCGAAGGCTCTGAGATCGACTGGGTAGATCGTCTCGGACCGCCACCAGAAATCTATTCGGCGGAAATCAATCACTGGCTGTTCAAGGCTACACAGATTGCCCTGAATGAGACGGACTGCCAAGTCATCTACTATCACACTACCGACTATCCACAGCACATGGAGCCTGCAACTGGCGACTTATCTAAGTTTCATCTCAGCGAATTTGATAAGCTATTGGGTCAAGCTCTGAACGACCATCCAGATCTCGAAGTGTTTATGACTGCGGACCACGGGATGAACTATAAGAGCCGTTGCTACGACCTTAACAAGCTCATGCCAAACAAGGGCGCGGACATCTTCTTTGCTATGTCGGCGGAACGAGATCCCTACGTAAAACACCACCGGACTTTCGGTGGCACCGCTTACGTCTTCTTAAACAACGCTACAGATTACAATCGTGTGACGGACATCTGCCGACGTTTGGAAGGAGTGGAAGGCGTCTACGATCGATACGAAGCGGCATCCAAGTTTCTTCTACACCCGGATCGCATCGGTGACCTGGTAGTCGTCGGCGATGTAGATACGGTTTTCGGGCCATGTGATGGAAATTTGGGCATCGAGGAAATGCAGGAGGGATTTCGCACCCATGGAGGTACGGCAGAGCAGGATGTCCCACTGATCATTTATAATCGCGAGGTAGACCATCACCATTGGGACGATTACCGCTACAACTTCGATCTGACTCGGGACATTGGCTTCTGACTGGTGATAGTGTTTCTCGGTTCAATGTCAAATATGTGGCTGAAACACCAGCTAAATTGATTCGGCTTGACCCCTTTAAAAGTATACGGATTGCTATTACGTGATGACTATAAAGGACACGCAGGTATCTGGTAGCGGTGGCGAAGGGGTGGATAGGTAAGTGGAGTAATGTCAGGATTAGTTAGACGCCGAGAGATGAAGAGAGGGATTTTGAGGTGGATTAAATAGTGCCACTTCCGCGTATTGATACGAGAGAATACAGGGTGAGAAGTAGCACATATTCCTCTAACTCATTACCTTAATTAAATTTTTGCAGACCCTCAAAGGTCATAATTCTTCTCGATATCATGTAAGAGAAATGAGTATCGCTGCAGTTCTTGGGCCTATTGGAGGGCAATCACTGTTTACTCCTCATAAAGAAAGAGGAGAAATGGATACTGGCTGTCTTCATTATCACAACTGCTCGCTATGATGCGATTCGGAAAGAATCTTTCTATTTCTAATTAGCCTCGTCGATCGTCAAAGCGGTTGTTAGAATGCCTAATAATGAGACATGTTAATTAAACGACCCTACGCCAGCTCGCTCTTACAGTAAGTCTTCTCATAGGGCCATTGATGCTGGCTATCGATTTTTGGGTATGATGTCATAATAGGAGGTTAAGATGACAACGATAAACCGAAAAAATAAACACTCCCGTATAGAGAACCGAACAAAGATCATATCCACAGTAAAAGGACCAGTGGCATATATGAGATCTGAGGATATTGGGAGTGTGGTAGTTCGAAGCTCTATGATTTCGGGCTACCTCCCAATTACCCCGAGCTATGCTACTGATGAGACTGGCGTCGATTCGATCAAGGTGCTAATGGCAACAGATAATCTTATAAGTTTCGAATCTTTCCGTCCAAAGGGAGCAATTGACGCGGCCCATTCCCATCCTGACCATCACTCAATTGCATATCAAAAGCGGGGCCGTGTTAAGATGAAGATAGGATCTGAGACTTTTACGATAGAGGAGGGTGACACATATTTCCATCCTCTTGGTATTGTTCACCAACACGAAGCTCTAGAGGACTCAGTCCGGATCGAGACAAAGATTTTTCCTGATGGTGGCGCTATTGCCTCATGGAATAGCCTTGTCGGCCTGAATTGACTGCGGACCAATATCGACAATGGTTATAATGATTTTTCCCTCATTGTAGTTTAATATTTCATACTGAGTTTACAGTCACGATTTTAAAATATATTTCCATAAACCATCTTGTTATCCCTCTTTGTAATATCCGTCGTATTATCCCATTCTATAAGGTTAACAGAAATGATGTGGAATGGGATAGATAGAATGCGCTATGATTGGCATTCCACCGGCGACAAATGAGATATAACAAACTATCCGCGAATTACCCCGAAAAGTAATTGGATTGCAAATATCCCCAGACCCAAATAGGTGCATAACATTCCGGAAATTCTTAAAAATGGGTTTGAGTCATAGAACGCGAAACAAATCGCGTGTGCTAGTCTCCCATATAAAAAGATCAGACAGATCATCAGTAAATAATTAAAAGAAGATTGTCCGAGAATTTCCATTGTCAGCAAAAGAATCAAAAAGATAGGAACGTATTCAGAAAAATTTCCGTGCGCTCTAACATTTCTTTGCAATTTTGTATCTGGTATTTCTTCGTCCATTTTGAAAATAAGTTTCATCACAGGACTACCTCTAAAATATCCAATGCGAAATGATAAGAACAAATAAAATAGAGTAAAAAGTGATGCAAAAGTCGAAGTTAAGTAAAGATTGTTCATTGCATACTCCTAGCTGATAAAGACATGTGCTCCACGTAAAGATGATGCGATTAGTAACTCAGTTGAACTACTATGTTTATAACGCAGATCTGTAAATAGAAGTGACTATTTGTAATAAAATGTTATTGAATTTTTAATGGTAATTACGCTATACAAATCCGAAATAGTTAAAGGAGTAAATGACAATGAATATTGAATATTCTGATTCTGGCAATATTTTGAGTCGAGCAACGGTTCATAATGGGGTCATTTATGTATGCGGCCATACAGCTGATGACAAGTCGTTGGATGCTAAGGGTCAAACAGAGCAAATTCTCGCAAAAATTGATGATCGTCTTGCGAAATGCGGAAGCGATAAATCAAAGCTACTTATGGCAACGATCTACTTATCCAATATGAACGATAAACAAGGAATGAATGATGCATGGACAGCATGGTTGGGTGATCTTAGTCGTCCGGCACGTGCTTGTGTTGGTGCGCCATTAGCATCACCTGAAACTCTGGTTGAAATCGTGGTGAGTGCTGCAAAATAGAGATTCGTCCCCGTTTTCTTATCCATTCAACCTTAACACGCCACCCAACCATTAATATACAATGTGGTTTGACAACAGGTGCTTACGCGTTGGATTACAGATCATCGGGCCGGTGTATGGTTATAGTCTTGTCTTAAAGACCTTCTATGCTTTTGAACTGGCCAGGCCTTTTTCATATAACAAAGTACTTAGAATATAATACCACAAATGAACGGGGCTAAAAATACGAAGATCCTCCACTATACCGCTCTATTAGTACACACGAATTTGCGTTCCAAAGTCAAATAGGTCAGGGTATTGTAACGAAATTCTATTGAAACAACGCAACTCCGGACACCGCTAATATTAATCCAACGAGTTAAATACTTCTCTTATATGATTACTCATCCATTCAATTTCCCGAATCAGCTCTTGGCGTCCAAACTCAACAAACCTCCCGCGACTTTCGCTTGCAGGAATCCGAGAAGTAAAGTGTCGTAGCGCCCTCATATTATATATCAAGGTTCCCATCAACAGGTGTTGTTCCATCGTAACTGGAGTGTCTTCATTTAAAAGGTTATCTTTTACGCGATCCATAAAATAGAATTCTGACTGAAACCGCTCGGTAGCCTGTAGATTTGAAGCAAACATACCGCCGACGGGTCCAAGTAAATCCGCCATCATTTCTTGTTTGGAATCTTCCGTGCTTGAATGTTGCTCTTGAAGGGCTTCAATTAGGTCATCGCGCAATGTTGAAATTGCCTTAATGCATTGGACTTTGTTCCAAGTCTGTTCAAAATCAATTTCCATTTTTTCAGGTAATTTAGAAATAAAGTTTTCAATTAAAGTAATTTTAGAGTCGACTTCTGTAATCTTAACTTCCTTTGGTGAAAGCGGTATCATGCCATCAATTCGTACGCCATCACTACAATTGAAATAACTGCGCTCATCTGGAGCGCGAGATATAGCTTGTTCTAAATTTGTTTTACTAAATACAAATACATTGTCTGACCAAATATCATCCCCACCAAAATTAGCTTCAAGCGGTATATCTAACACATCTTCATAGGGTGGTGAATCCGCATCAAAGTACGAGGAATCCCGAGCGTGGTGACGCACAATATCACGGGTGCCCAAGTCAATTCCAAAACTATAAATATCCCTAAAACCAAATTCTTGTGCAAATGAAAAGCCTAGGTTAGCAACAGTTGGCAAGGCGTATTCGATCACACTTTCTTTTCCACTCAATGACAACGGCGTGGAAGCTACACCTTCGCGAACATACATAACGGCACGTGCAAAATATTTTATAATCCCCGGAGTGACAGTATTTGCTGCAACTAATGTAATCGACGAAAGGTCGTTATGTTGAGCTTCAGCCGCTATGATATCTGCAATTTCTGGCGTATTTTCCATTTCGACGTGAAAGTCCGGCCTAATATCGTTTCTTAACAATACTCTAAGTGCCGTGCCACAAGATATAATAGCTGCTCCATTTTGATTTTGTTTTATTATATCAATAGACTCATCCAGTGAGGGACCAGAGCCGATAATGAATACCGGGATAGGAATAACTTGATCGCATTTACGGTAATGACGTCCTTCATAATTTTTCATATTCAAATACGCATTATGAATCATGTCACATTCGTCTTCAAAGAAACCCATACAACCCAGCGAAGCTTGCGTCGTCCCAATAACAGCCGAAGACAACTTCTCCAAAAATGAATTTTGGAATGTGTTTATTACATGCATTCCTTCAATTAAATGAGGCGCATTACTAAAGACCCATTTACGGATTATTTCTGTTGCAGAACTCAAAGTGGAACTGCTCAAAAAAAATATTTTTTTCTTCTTCCCATCAAAAATTCTGAAAAGCTTATGCCACTCGTATGTAAAAAGTGATAAAAAGAGCTGCTCACAGTTTGGTTCCACCAAAATAAGGCTTTTACATCCTGTAGTTTGAGCAAGGATAGGGATGTGATGCCCTAGGCCAGTCCCAAGTACAATCAAATGATAACATTTCAGATCATTGGGAATTTTTCCAAATTGGATATCGTGCCGTTCTGCTTCATGCAATATCGCAGGAACAATATTGGTATTCTCAAAGAAACTGTTATCGTTGTTAGATAGAGGATGTCCATATCCTAAATTCAAGCGAGTAGCAGAAGCAAAATTAAGATGGGACTGGGATGCCCAACTACGACTCCCTTGGCCGATTAATAATTGGCCATCAATTTCTATGTCGTAATCATTATCGTCATCAATTACTAGATTTGTTTTGATCGGTTTTTGCAACTTTAGCTCAGTCGCTATTTTGGGGAACCGTACAGTCCACGCCTTTAAATTTTTATCAAAAAGCCCATGGTCAAGATCGCTATGAGAGACAGGTTGAAACTCGCTTATACCCCCGATTTTGCTACGACTAGTGTTTGCAAATTGTTGTTTGGGATTATGCATCTATTTACCTCTACGCCGATAGCTACAATACTCGAAATTTTTTTAAATAATTTCGTAACCTATCAATCTTTTGCTATAGCAAACCCCCAAACGAGTATGTGAAGTTTATCTAAACTTTATTAATAAAAGCGAAAATAAATCTGAATTTTACTAATTTCTATATTCCTAGCCGTTGGATACATGAGTGGTAATTGAGAGTAAGGAAGATGCAGAAACTAAAATCACCTAGCCCATGTAAAAATATGTGACAGCCTACGGGTCTCCGAAATTTTCCGTAGCTCTCTTGGTCATTTTATCAATATGGTCATCGGAATAGCCGATTTCTATTAACACCTCCCGAGTATGTTCCCCCATTCGCGGTGCGGGCTGACGAATTGGAAGCGATTGCTTGTTAATGCGATATGGTGTATCCGGCGCTATAAGTGTGCCTTCGCTTGGGTGTTTATATTTACGAAAGAAGTCGATAGCTTTTAAATGTTTGTCCTCGAATAAATCATCTAAAGTGTTAGCTGGGCCAGCAGGAATTTCAGCCTCGGCTAAAAGTTTTAGCCATTCATCAGAATTCCTCGATTTCAGATAACTTGCGGCAGTGCTATAAAGCGCATCAATATTCTGTGAACGAGCCCGCATTGTAGAAAAACGTCTATCATCAGCCAACTCCACACAACCTGCAATCTGCCAAAACTTACGCCACTGTGCATCGGTATAGGGAAGCATGCAAATAAAACCATCACCAGTCGCATGTGGACTACGATGGGGGGATACGACACGGGCGTATCCTGCCTCACCCTGAGCTGGTACAAACATACGACCGTAAAGGTGTTCGACCAAATTATAGGCAACTATACCTTCGAACATACCGACCTCGATATAAACCCCTTCTTTAGTACGCAAATTTTGTATTATCGCTGCTAAAACCCCATTCGCTGTGATTAGTCCAGTATTTTTATCAACGAAGGAAGACGGTATCATCGCTGGATGACCGTCGCGCGCCACAAATGTACCTGTGACGCCAGCCTCACCCTGTATAACGTCATCATAGGCCGGCCGTCCTCCGTACGGCCCGTGGTCGTGGTAACCGTGCAACGCTACGTAGACAATTTCAGGCTTTCGTGCCATCACCGCATCGGCATTGAAACCCAACGCCATCATCTTCTGGGGACGAATTGCATGCAGAAACACATGCGCTCCATCAACCAAACGCCAGAGTGCCTGACGGCCGAATTCAGATTTTAGATCCAGGACAACACTACGCTTATTCCGGTTGCAGCCCATAAATGTAGAAGACATACCTTTGTGGCGTTGAGGGCCGGCATCTCGAATTGCATCGCCACCCGGTGCTTCTATCTTGATTATATCTGCTCCGAAATCACCAAGAATTTGACTCGCATAGGGACCTGCCAGCGTAGTCGTCATATCGATGATACGGATACCTTCAAGCGGCAATGAAAGAGGGTCGTCCATTTATCGCACTTTTCGTTCGGAAAAGTTTAATTATCTACCCCTTTGGTGGGGCGCGGTTTCACAATTAACGTACTCGTAGTCAAAAAAACCTCGTTATTGTCTTGATTTCTTAATGTAGCGGTATAGCGAACAAAACCCAAGTCTGGTTTGCTATTTGACACGCGGTTTTCTTTAATTTCAACCCACCCGTGTAATCTATCACCAGGACGGACAGGTGTCGGCCAAACCATTTCTTCATGGCCAGGCGAACCCAATATCGTTTCATAACATATAAATTCTTTATGCATAAGCCGAAGCCACACCAGAGCTGTTAACCAACCACTGGAAACAATGCCCCCAAAAATAGTTTCTTTAGCCGCCTGCTCATCTATGTGAAATGGGAAAGGATCATAGTGTCGCGCAAAATCTACGATCTCTTCCCCTGTCACTTTGTACGTCCCAAGTTCGAACACATCTCCCTCATTATAGTCTTCTGCATATAGCACGCTCATGTACTTTTCCTCCGCAAGCGGCATTGATTTATTACTAATCATCCGTATACATTAAGCCCACGCTCGATAGAATCCAACAGGCATGTATTTCAAAAAACGTCAAAATGGCTGCTAAGGTCTTAATAAGTAGAGACATTAATGTGCTCTTCCAGCCTCTATTTAGGCGCTCAAAAAAGGATTATTTAGCACATTTAGGAGATCAGCCGTACAATTTCTCGACGATTCACGTTAGCTATTGTAACCAAGTTTCTAAATACCAGATTTTCATTTAGCACGTCGTATGTCTTCTCAATTGCCTCTAATGAAGGGTAGGTCGCAGCAACCAAATATTGGCCTACATTACTTCCAGTTATCAACTGGCCGTAACGCAAAGTTAACGCACCATTATCAGAGAAAATATGCGCTACCTGTGAGAGATGATTAATCGCTGCATCTCTATTTACTGGATCCATGGCCGCTTTCGTAAAGACCATATATTTAGGACTTAGTTCGGTACACGCGTTGAACTCAATCGGAATTATTTTAACTATATTCCGTAAAATTACATTTACTTTACCACTTCGGATAAGAGACTGATATGCTTCCGAGCCTGCATAAACTGCTTGCGCCTCATCAAAACCATTTAAGTCCTGATAAAGCTGGGTGAATACTAGAGCTCCTGCATCAGACCCTGTTCCAAAGTAACCGTATCGGACGATTTTCACACCAGCTTGGTCCTTGAGGTCTCTTGCAAATGTCGCCATGAAGTTAAAGGCAGTATCCCGATAGGATGGTTCGCAATCGGCCAATGTTATCACACCATAATTTATATCTGACATTACTTCCCCCACCGTATAAAATTTATCCGTCTATATAGTAAATACTAAAAAAATATGACGATAATGGGTATGTATCTGAAAAATTACACAAGCATGACTACCGAGCGCGACCTTTAAGTATACTGTATGGTTGAAAGTATTTATCAAGGCTCGCCCCACCACATATAAACTGATATATGATCTATTATTATGAAAGCTTACTGGTATGAGAATGCTGGGCCTCCATCAAGTGTGTTAAGCTTGGGAGATATGCCTGACCCTGAGCCCGGCCCCGGTGAGGTCCGCGTGAGAATAGTCTTTTCTGCCGTTAATCCCACCGATTGTAAACGTCGCGAGTTGGGCCGCGAGCTTGATAAGTTCAAACGTATAATTCCGAACAACGATGGTGCCGGTACAATTGATGCTGTTGGAGAAGGGGTAAATAAAAATCGTATCGGCCAACGGGTTTGGTTATTTGGTGCGCAAGCCAACCGGCCCTTTGGCACAGCAGCTGAGTATTGTGTCCTCCCAGATATATATGCATGCCCTCTGCCTGATAATCAGAGTTTTGTAAATGGGGCCTGCCTGGGAGTACCTGCCGTTACGGCACACCGGGCACTCTACGCCGATGGCGAAATAAATGGACAAACCATATTAATATCGGGTGGCAGCGGTAGAGTAGGGAGGTATGCGATTCAATTAGCAAAGGCCGGTGGCGCTACCGTTATCGGTACAGCAAGCTCGGAACAAAAGTGTAACGACCTACGCGAACTTGGTACCGATCATGTCTTTAATTACAGGAATGACGACCTCCTAAAAGAGGTTCTTGAGATTACACGCGGTATAGGTGTGGATCGGATGGTGGATGTCGCTTTCGGCACTAATGTTACGATCGCTCCAAGACTGATAAAGCCCAATGGCTGGTTATCTGCGTATAGTTCCGACGGAGTCCCAAAACCTGAATTTCCTTTCTTGGAGTTCATGTACAAAAATATCGGAATTCGACCATTTTCAATATATGGAATGCCAGAGAGTGCTAAGAAGAACGCCTTCCAAGGAATAAACAATCTTCTTGCCACTGGTCAGCTATCCCATATTATCGGGCGGAAATATCCTTTTTCAGATATGATTTCTGCCCACCAAACTGTCGAAAAGAGCGAACACCCGGGCGTATGTGTAGTGAGCGTCGTGACTTGAATTAGGCTTCTTTTCTCACTGTAATGCCTGATTTAGCTCTAATGGCTTCTACGATAAATAGCATGCATATAATTATTTAGGTACTGACGTATATAAACTTCGAGCCAGGTGCAAATTTTTTAAATTTTTAGATAGTCGACCAAACCAGCAAAAGACCACTAATGAAGATATATCTCAATTTATGAGTACATTTTGCAGCACCACTAGTGAAATTCTTTTAATAACCACCCCTAGTCGTGCAGCTAATTCGTAAACATTCATATTTTTTCAAACCCAAACAAATCTCTGGCCGGAAAGTAGCGATCTAACACAGGTTTTCTCTTTAATTATCGGAATATTTCACGAGCTGCTCAATGTTTACTCACGATCATCGACCAAACCTTTACAGCTCGTTCTTCCGTCCGCTCCCTATTAGTTAAAAATTTTACATGTGCGTCTATTGGAGCTGTTTTAGAGAGCTCAATTGACCAAAGAGCAGCAATTTCATTTGGAACCATCGAGTACCGCACATCGATAACCCTATTTGGATGAGAAGGATCTTTCGCCACATACCTATTACTAAACCATCTAAAACGCTCAATATCCCGTGCTTGTTGGGAATTAGGTATAAGCCAAGGAAAATCCTTTGAAACATTTAACTTGGTAATGGAGGTTCCATTAAAAACCTTCGGGAAAAAACTTGGACGCACCGCGTCAACATGAAACTGTTCTTGGGTCTCGTAGACTATCTTCCAGAGAAATATATTAGCGAAGCTTGGCTTTGCATCTATTCGCATTACCTTGTGTCCGCGCTCAACGGCTAACTCCTTACCCATAATTATCGCTTCCTCACGCTGTAAAATTCCCAATCCAATATAAACTATGGCCCAAACAAGTGTTGCACGAGCTAAAAAGGGGTTTTTATAGCGAGTCGCCATAAAAATACCGAATAGGAGCGGAACAGTGAATAAGGGGTCAACAATAGAAACTGCATCCCAAGCAACTCTTACATCACTAAATGGCCATAAAAGTTGAGTACCATAACTTGTACAGCTATCTAATAAGGCATGCGTAGCGTAACCCATTGTACAAAATACAAAGCTTTGCGATAAGCTGAGGTTCCAACGTCGACCAAGAAGGACGTATACAAGCATACCGCATAACATGCCACCAATAGGTATAAACACCAGTGAATGTGTGAATTGACGATGATACTCAAGAAATAATAGCGGGTCTTCAGAAGAACGCAAAAAGACGTCTAAATCTGCTGCTACTCCTGCAAGAAATCCAAACAAACCCGCTCTTCCAACAAATGCCTTTTTAGCGATTGTCTGTGGAAATACAGCGCCAAGAGCGCCTTGTGTCAAAGGGTCCATAAGCTTTTATAAAAACTCTTCTTGAAGAATTGGAGACTACCTTAACTAGTATAATGAAAATCCAATTAGCTTAAATATCACTCGCGTTATTTTGGAAAGATAAAGATTAGTTATCTCAGCCGAAACGCACTTATACGGGTTTATCCCCCTCCAACATCACCCGGTACAAAAAGCGCTCCTGACTATGGTCGTAGTCGCCATTGGCTTTGTGGAGTAAGCAGCGATTATCCCAAATTACCATGTCATGAAATCGCCACTGGTGCCGATACTGGTATTTGTTCTGCGTGGCATGTCCGAGTAAGTCGCTAAGGAGCACTATTCCTTCTTCTTCAGACATGCCGATAATACGTTGGATACGAATTGGGTTAATATATAGCGACTTTTTACCTGTCTCAGGATGAACTCTTACTAGAGGATGAACTGCTGACTTAGGAACATAACGAGGATTATCTTTACTCAGATCCATAAGCTTCCGTTGACTATGAGTACTTTGATAAATATGTACTGCCCGAAGCTCAGCTATTCGTTTTTTTGTTTTTGGTTCCAAGCCATCGTAGGCTGCACACATATTTACAAACTGAGTATCTCCTCCCACATCAGGTAGACGAATTGCCAATAAAACAGTCGCTTTTGGAGGTAAATAGTCATTAGAATGATCCGTATGAAAACCAGCCCCGGGAATGTAGCGCGTGCCGTCAGGGTAACGTTCTTGATTTGATATGTAATGAATATCTGGGCAGTTAGGAATACAAAAGCGTTTGTTTTGCTGTTCAAAGATAGAACCAAAATAGCTCACTGCCTTAACCAACTGCTTTGGTGTTAAAACCTGATCTCGAATGACTAGCACAGCGTATTTTAAAAAGGCCCTGTTCAGTTTAGTCGTGGTACCTTCATTTAAGGGTTTGGTAAAATCGATACCCGTTACTTCCGCACCGCAAGACGCTGGAAAAGAGGATATTATACCGCTCATCATATACTCATCAGTAGGGACACGGTTGTAAAAGCTTCATCAAATATTCTCAAATGCTATTAGATGTCTTTTTGAAGCATGCCGAATAGCATCATACAGAATTGAAAGTGCGCGGTCGAGTTCGCCGTTTGTAGTTGTCATTGGTGGAACGAGGCGTATTACATTCTGTAATCCCCGAGTACCACGAATTTGGAAAATAAGTCCTTTATCCAAACAATAATTGAAGATCTGTTTTGTAAGACTGTTAGCCGGTGTCTTTTTTTCGCGGTTTTCGACAAGCTCTATTCCTAAAAGTACACCGCGTCCACGGATATCACCAATGATTTCAAATTCCTTAGCCATACGATTAAAAGCTGCTTTGACGCGTTTTTCGATTTGTCGTGCTTTTCCAGCCATATCTTCGTCAACGACAATATTAAGGCTTTCCTCGCCAGCAGCGCACAATAAAGGATCCGTAGCATGGGAGCGGGTTGCAAAATACCCATGCTTAACCGCCTTTTTAGCAATCGCGGCAGTGGTGCAAACAGCACTAATAGGTAAACCACCGCCAAAATGCTTTGACAAACCTATTATATCAGGAGTAACACCAGTCTCATGTTGAAAGCCAAATAACTTACCCGTCTTGCCCAGTCCGGTTTGAGCTTCGTCCATGATCATCAACATCCCGCGGGCCTTGAGTGCTAGTTGTAATTTAGTCAAATAACCATCAGGCGGTTGGATTACACCACCAGCACTAAGGATTGGTTCTCCAATAAATGCTGCAGGCTGGGACATAAAGTTAGCATCAGCCAGTTCAAAACTGGCCTCTAAGCATTGAAAATTGCAGGTCGGAAAAGAAAGCTTTAAAGGACAACGATAACAATAGGGTGTCATTATCGATGCCGTAGCAGGCGCGACTATACTATGTTTGCGGCGTTCCCAATTGAAGGAGAGAGACCGGGTGAGATAAGAAGTAGACCCATGCAACCCGGCATGGAACCCAAGAATATCTGTACCACCCGTTGCTTTGCGCGCAAGATCGACAGATGCTTCAATGGTATCACTACCCGATACCAAGAAAAGAGACTTTGAAAGTGGCTTTGGTAATAATTTTCCAAGTCGTTCATGAAGACGCAAGCGAGGGACATTCAACATAGTGTTGGTTGCGTGTGTCATAGTGTTGATAGTTTTTTCAATTACAGCAACCATACGTGGGTGCTGATGTCCAAGAGCTGCACCCATCTGACCTGATTGGAAATCTAGATATTCCTTACCGTTGATATCGGTGACAGCGCAACCCTTTGAGTGGATAAGAATGGGTCGGTTTTCAAGACCACCCATGTAACTGGTATCAGCGGCAGGAAACATCCACTTCCTAGCAATGTGCTTTGCATGACCTTCATCCATAACTACACCCTTTATATCAGAATTAGTGTAATTTCGAGATAAGATCATAGGCAAGTATCACTGGGTACAACAGTCTAATTTTGGATTTCATAATGGTAAAGAAAACGGAAGAAGAGCCTGATAAAAACCTATACGGTGTAAGGCTGTTATTAAAGCAAGGGGCTTTATAAAGCGGGGTAATTTTCTTTCTTAAGAAATAACAAGCAAAAATAAACCCCGCAGCTATGCGGGGTTTAAATTAAACTGTTGATTAAACCTGAATAACTAGAAGGATAACCTGAGGCCAGCACCGACCAAATGGTTGTCACCAACGCCGGTGATGTAGTCATAATTTATCGAAAGACCCAAGTTTTCATGAGCCTGTAACAAAACGCCTGCAGTACCTCTAACAGCGGCACCGTAATCGCTTCGGTCATCACCACTATCACATTGTCCGTCTGCGCCACCTGTTGAAGGATTACCATCGCTCAAGTTAGAATACCCACCCTTGTTACAATTCACTGTACCAAGCTTCTGAGCATTCATATAGCCGCCGTCGAGACCAACACCAGCACCCACATAAGGGATAATTGCCAAACCGGCTTTTTTATCAATATCAATTTTCGCGACATCATACAGACCAGCAATGGTCAAGGCGGCCCAATTGTAACTACCATTCTTTGCATTGGTACCATCAACACTTTCTATAGCGCCCTCTGCATAGTCAGCCTTCAGTTCCAGGGCAAAATCACCAACCTTATAGCCCAAGGCAATGTTTCCGCTACTGCCACCATCTGATTCCTCTAGACCCCAAGTTTTGTCCGCGGCTCCACGATAGGGCGCACTAACGTCACCCATTGAAGCATAGGTATAAGCGGCCTGTATGTAACCACCGTCACCGGCAATAGCTACATTCGGTAAAAACAAGCAACACGCTGCTGCGAAAAAGTATTTAATCTGTTTATTCATTTTTAAATTCCAGCTCTAGCGATTACAAAAATTGAAACTCACTCTTCGTTGATTGGTTCTAGTAAACCGCATTTTAAAAATAAAAACAACAAAAAAAGCCAATCGTGATATAGTTATAATAAATCGATTACGAAAATCACAAAGTATAATTTACGTTACATAATTTGTAGTCCAGCTACAACTAATTTGATTTAATTATTTTGTAAATCAATTACTTAGGGAGTTTTATGTTTCCTATATTAATCTATTATGTTACCAAAAATGATTGAAATCGACGAAAGCGCTTTATTTGTTAATATTTCACTGTTTCTTTTTATGTTGCAAAAATATCATATTTTTTTGGCCAACTTACAGGATTTATGGCAGTCGTTTCATATTCGATTCCATCAAAGTTAGGGCTGAAGGAATGAGCCTTATTTAAAATCAGTTAGAATTACGCTAATTCGATCGACGCCTATTCAATAAATAACCAGATTGGAGCCTAACTATCTATCAAGCTAACTGATAAGCCTAAACCTAGTGTGTAGGGCAGGGGGTTTATTGTTTTAAGATCCTCATTCAAACAATGCGAACGCGTTGCCGAATTTAGAAGAAACAATATCAACACGCGTTTTATTAGCAAGCGGGATTGGAGGACCAAACGCACCCGTTAAAATTAAATCACCAGCTTTCAGGGTATTACCGATTTCGGCCTGTTCTTCGGCAAGCCAACTAATAGCAGACAGTATATCGCCCGGCCATTTCAACGATTGCCATGAATCAACAATCTCCCCGTCAAATAACAATTCAAGGTCCGTCAATACATCTACCCTGGGATTTATTATAGCCGGACCGCGCACCACTCCCGCATGAATACAGTTATTAGCAATCAACTCAGCTCCATACGGCGGACCACCGCGCCAAACTAAATTATGGATTTCAATTACCGGATAAATATTTTCAACAGCTTCGACTATCGTCTCCGTGGAAGCATTTTGCGGATCAACTGCGCGTTTCAGTAAGACAGCGAACTCAGCTTCAAGCGCGACGTTCGAAAACCCGTCTTTCTTTAGCGCTACTCCAGTTACATGTTGCTCTGCCACCCATATCCGCCCCCAGGCCGGATGTAATAAACCCATGCGCTTTTGGGCTCCCCCAGTAGTACATCCAATTTTATATCCCGCGACAGTCTCACCACGTTCCAAGCGCAAATTTGTGACCGCGGTTTGTAATCGCCATGCGTCAGCTAGATCGAGCCTAAAATCGCCGGAAAAAACGGTGCCGGGATTTACCATATCGTAGTCACTTAACATACGATGCGCGATAGAGTTGAGCATTTCTTCATCTATACACAGCATAAGTCATTCCTCAGACAAACTTCTCCATCATACACTTAATATAAAGAAAACTTTTCCAGTAACTGAATTAGTTTATAATTTTAACCTTAGGCGAGGAGACGCGCAAAAGACCCCGTGCGTTGGTCCATTCCAGGGTATCCAGCTAATATGAAGCCAAGAGGGAGACCCTTAGATTTTTGACGGGCCCTTAACGAAACCACTGGTCCACCAAGTGTAGTCCACGGGCCAATATATTTTGGCTCACCTGTAGATTCTAAACCTGCAGGTGCAGGAAAAGGAGTAGTAGGCCAAAAATATACATCTGTCTCCTTAAACCTTTCAAAGAAAGTCGTTCGTAACTGGTTTATTTTAGAGCGGTCCGCTATGTAGCTTTCGCTTGTGATAGCCACCCCCTCGGTACGGATGTGATGAAGGCGCGAGCCAATCAAATCCTTTGGGTACTGATCTAGGTATGCTAACGCCCGCGAAGCCTCATAAATCATTGTATTCCAGTGGAGTTTACTGAGGTTTGAAAAGGAAATGGGAGAAACAACGTGCTCTAATTTATAACCTAATGATTGAAGGCGCTTAGTTTCCTCCTGAAATGCTTTAGACATATCAATCCCGCAATCAGCAATAAGCGGGTCATCAATTATGATAATTCTAGAACTCATTAGTTCATCTGATTTTACCTCTAGTTCTTGACGATAAGCAGTCACTGCCTCATAGGCATATACAACATCATCTACACTCCATCCTAAAAAGCCTACAGTATCGAATGAAGGAGCTAAAGGCGCGACACCAAAGCCACCGATAGAACGCGTACTGGGCTTAAAAGCTGATACGCCACAATAGGCGGCTGGTCGATTAACCGATGCAAGAGTTTGAGTTCCTAAAGCCAGGGGGACTGTACCAGAAGCCACTGCTGCGCCCGAACCGCTACTAGAGCCACCAGGTGTGTGATTCGTGTTATGGGGATTTCTAGCGGGTGACGGATCAAAAAAAGCAAATTCGGTAGTATGGACCTTTCCTAAGATGATGGCTCCTGCGGCCTTGAGACTTGATACAACCTCCGCATCAGCAGTAACTGACGGAGAGTCTTCAAGTGCCTTAGAATTGCAACGAGTAGGCATTCCAGCAACATCAATAACATCCTTTACCCCAATCGGAATTCCATGGAGCGGCCCTAATATTTCGCCTCGTTCCGCCTGTAACTTACGCTTGGCGGCAACTTTTAGAGCTTTTTCAGCATCAACAATCCTCCACGGCTCTGCTAGAGGTTGAACCACATCAATCCGTTCCAGATATTGCTGAACTAGATCCGTCGGAGAGAGCTCTTTGCGATAAATAGCACTCGCTAAATCACGTAGACGACCTGGATCCTGAACACAGCTGGTCATAAATAGGCACTCCCGCAAGGCGGCTTACACGGATGGCGCCTCCCAACCACCATCCTTACTGCACCTAATGCATCGCACCAGGGTGAAAATTTGATCCCAGTCCCCATCCTGAAAAAAGATAATCAAGAAGACACCGCAACGCTTTATCCTTGTCAGGTAGCCCATACTTAGAAGCGGCATACTTTAGCATCTCTTCTGCATCAGCCTGAATTTCGAAAGTAACAGATTTTTTTTCTCTTGCCATCCCAGCCTCTCTATTTTGTTCTCATTTTCCCATGGTAATTTCATCATTTAACCAGATTGCCATATTAAGGACCCCTAGAAGAATATCCTCGCAGCTCTAATTGCAAAACATAATTTTAAGACTATTCGCTATATACATTTCTCCTCACTCATATCCGAACGATAAGTCCATAAGTCCAATTGCTAAAAATATTAAAACCCCGCCGATGGTTTTTTCAATTTTTATAGCATGTCGTTCAAGGCCATGATTAACGATCGAACCAGAAAAAACCAAGGCGACAACAGCATACCACACGAGGTCAATCCCTCCCGCAGTAACGATTAGAATCGCCTTCTCGATTACGTCGGCCTCGGAACGGAGAAATGGGCTGAATACAGCGAGAAAAAAAACAGCTATTTTGGGGTTCAGAAGTGCGACCAATAACCCACTTACAAATCCCTCATGGCTATAATGTTCCATTCTCTTCGACACATTTTTTGCCGCCATTCCAGAAAATAGAGGCAATTTTATACCAATAAAAGCTAGCCCCAACCATAGGAGAAGTGTTGCCCCAACGTAATCAATTACGACTCTAAGTTGTGGGTTTGTTACTAAAGCGACCGACAGTCCTGTAACAACAAGCCCCGCATATATACAGATCCCTAAACCGTGTCCTACCGCAGTAAAAACACCCGACTTCTTACCCCCCTTAATTGTGTTTCTAAAAACAATTGCAAGGCTGGGGCCCGGAGACATAGCACCAAGAGCACAAACCATCACAATCTGAAGCCAAGACAAAAAGTCCATAAGGTTAAATCTTCTACGTCGTACTGAGGTTAAACACGAGGAACAATAAATTATGGATTCGAAAGAGTATTAACGACAATGGATGATTTGTACCTAATGTAAATTCATTGTTTACTAGAAAAAAGTATGCATTTCGCACTATTGTTAAGTATTGTTTCGGACATCAAAATCATGATTCTAGTATTATTATTTCTATCCATTTTTGTGATAAGTTCAGCTCCGAACGCCACTGCTGAAAGTTTCTTTACGTCGGATGCCTACTTAGAAGGTAAGCTTGCATTTGATGCTGGAAACTATAAGTCCGCTGTCAAGATATGGATAAAATCGGCGGAAAAAGGTTACCCTGAAGCGCAGGGTTTCATAGGAGGTATGTACCATGCAGGCCTCGGTGTTGAAAAAAATTACATGAAAGCTATGGAATGGTACATGAAGGCCGCTGCAAAAGGGGTGGCTCAAGCGCAATTAGGAATTGGCAATCTCTATGGGGATGGCCTTGGAGTAGAGAAAAATTACCTAAAAGCGTACATGTGGTTTGCTATTTCTGCTGAAGCCGGTAACGAGCGTGCCGAATATAACCTGAAAAAAGTAGCTGCGCGAATGCGTGACGCTGACGTTAAAAAGGCAAAAAAAATGGCCCTAGACTGGATACAGGCAAACTACAAGCGCCAGATCAAATAAGCTACTCAGGAATATTTAGCGGAGTAGTTTCATGAAGTTTCAAACATTGGTCGCGGGTTTCGCAATTCAGGTTTCGAGCATAAATCTTAAAAAACCAATTTCCAGGGACAGCTTTGCTCCGTTGAACGAGAAAATTGATCAACATGCTGTGGCTATCTTTCGCAACCAATATTTAAAAAATGAGCAATTGCTAGAATTTGCTACAACCATTGGCCCACGTGAAACTCCTTTGCCTTTCGATCAATACGGTGGCGTACATGATAAAATCACCATGCTTGCCAATTTAGATAACAAAGGGAATCTTCTTAGCCCCAATGATAAGCACAGCATTTATATGAGGGGTAATTTACCATGGCACTCGGATAACTCGTACAAACACGTACCAGCCAAATACGCACTTTTATCCGCATTAGAAGTTCCTTCTTTAGGTGGAGAGACAGAGTTTGCCGATGCCCGAGCCTGTTACGATGATTGGCAAGGTCTGTTCGGTGACATTGAAAAAGAGGGTCTTGAAAGCCTTATTTCTGAACATTCAATTATTTATTCAAGATCAATGATTTCCGGCAATATATTCACAACTAACGAAAAGAAAAAATTTTCTCCTGTACACCAACCTCTAGTGCGTACCCACCCAAAAACCAAGCGCAAAATCTATTACATTGGAAGCCACTGCTCACATATTGTCGACTGGCCAATCGAAAAGGGCCGAGCCCTGGTCCGCAAATTATCAGGATACTGTATCCGACCGGAGCATATCTACTCCCACAATGCTGCAAAGGTGATTTAGTGATTTGGGATAATCGTTCCGTCCTACATAGAGGAAGAACTTTTGACCCAAATTCACTTCGAGTAATGCACCGAGCAACCATTGCTGGAGATGGTCCCTTAATTTAAATAGAAATTCGTTAATCGGATTAAACCATCAAAATACCCCACGGAGGATAAAAATGATCCACGAGCTAAGAATTTATCACTGTATAAGCGGCCAGTTGCCAGCACTGTTAAAACGATTCGATGAAATTACGTTATCGTTATGGGAGAAACATGGAGTTCATCAAATGGGCTTCTGGACAGTTGAGGTCGGCCCGTCTAATCAAGACCTTTATTATATTCTAGAGTGGAAAGATATGGGTGAACGCGATCTTAAATGGACAAATTTCATCAACGATCCAGAGTGGCTACAGAAAAAAGCCGTAACAGAAAAAGATGGCGCTATCGTTGCAAGCGTTGAAAATATTTTCCTCAGACCAACCGCCTTTTCCGCCATGAAATAAGCCAAGTTGTTTGAGTCATGTGTATCTAATTCTTGAGATTAGCTGGAATGTAATAAGCTCTGTTTTGAACGTAGCAGATCTATTTCGGCCTCGAAACATTATATGGTGAGAACTTGAACCTCTATTTTTAGAAACTACTTTCTCGATAAAAGAATAATTTATTAGTTGGAGATTTTTAAATTTCATTCTTAGCCCGTTGGATTAATTCACTAAGACCTCCTTTATTTTGTTCAGGATTCGGAGAGTGGCGCTCAAGATAATACTCGAAGGCTTGAAGAAAATCACCGACAATACGCGACAGTTCATCGTCACCACCGCCTCCTGACCGGCAGTGGACAAAAGCAGAGAAATTTGCTGCAGCATGTCGCAATCCAGACGCAATTAACATAGGCGCCATGCCGTCCTCAAGGCGGCTATTTGCAACGTTTATAACCTGATTAGCGAATTGCACACTAAGCGTATTATCATCGCTCGATTGCGGTTCATCTGCCATGGCCAGTATCTCCCGTGTTTAGCTCATAAAAGCATTAAATACTCTAAAAGGCGTAAAAATTAAGTACGCTACGACGTCATCAAAAAGGCTTAATCAAAAATGAAAAGTATCCTTAAATATTTTGCTAGCTGAATTCTCAGTTGCCAAGCTCGCCATTATCCGCATCTTATGCATAAATGATCAAAGATATTCAATATCTGTGGCTTGAAAATGTCTACCTTCCAGGAAAATGGCAAACAGGCGTGCGTCTTGGGGTTGACGCTATTGGCAACATCAGTTCCGTTTCATTTGGGGAAGCAGAAAATTCTGATGAACTGGTAAACGGTATCATTATACCTGGCGTACCCAATGTGCACAGCCACGCCTTTCAAAGAGCCGCAGCAGGGCTGACTGAAACCCGGCCTTTTGAAAACTCATCAGGAACTGAAAATAGTTTTTTGACCTGGCGAAAAATCATGCATGACTTTGTTACCCAGATTACCCCCGATGATCAATTCGCTATTGCCTCACAATTATATTTAGAGATGTTGAAGGCAGGATATACGGCTGTTGGTGAGTTCCATTATCTTCACCTAGACCCCACCGGAAACCCCTATAGGAATGCCTGCGAAATCGCTGAGCAAGTCGTTCAAGCGGCTGAGCAAGTAGGAATTGGAATTACACTTTTACCCGCACTTTATTCCGTAGGCGGTTACGGCAACGTTTCACCCAACCAAGGACAGCGACGCTATATACTAGCAGTGGATACCCTTCTAAAAATGGTTGAGGCACTAGCACAAAGACAACGTAATGATGGTAATGGACAAGTTCGTATAGGCATAGCCCCGCATAGCATCCGCCAAGTACCTCCCAAACCTTTGGCTGATGTTCTTGATGGCTTTGCCGGAATTGACTCAACGGGACCCATTCATATGCACATTGCAGAACAACGCAGAGACGTTGACGCCCATATTGAATATTTTGGAACTCGTCCTTTAGCGTGGCTATTGGATAATATTCACGTCAATTCTCATTGGTGTCTAATCCACGCAACTCACATCGATCAAACTGAGATTAAATCTCTAGCCTCGAGTGGTGCGGTGGCGGGACTATGTCCGACCACGGAAGCAAATCTTGGAGATGGACTATTCCCTTTTTCAGCATTTCTAGAAGCTGGCGGCACCTGGGGTATTGGGTCTGACAGCCATGTATCAGTCAGTCCAATAGAAGAACTTCGATGGTTGGAATATGGTCAACGCCTCATCCGCCATTCTAGAAACATATCGGCCCCCAAAAAGGGCGGTGCTACGGGAGCAAGACTATATCGAGAAGCCCTCAAAGGAGGTGCCCAGGCATTATCCCGGTCAATTGGTATTCTAGAGCCAGGCTATCGCGCCGATCTTTTAGTCTTAGATCCATCGCACGTCGACTTTGCGACCGGAAGAGAAGACGAATTGTTGAATTCGCTGGTGTTCAGCGGCAATAGTAATCCTATTTTGCATGTTATGTGTGGAGGAAAATGGGTAATTCGCAATGGGCATCATCCTGAGGAGGAAATCATTACGAATAACTATAAAGCAACTATCGGCAGACTTCGGGATATGACCTTGTAAAGGCCAATGCCTCCAACTATGTTACTATAACCACTAACGCACAACTTATATGAACAGTCAATTTCCATACCGGACTTTTCAACAGGAAAGGTCGGCCCGTTACTCCATGGGATTGGCCTGCATTGGCCACGCGTATTCGCACTTATTTTCCCCAATATTTTTTACTTTGGTGCCACTAGCTCTAGAGAGAGAGCTCGGTTTAAGTCATGGCGAGACCGTGTCTCTTATCTTTGCAGGAAATGCTTTATTTGGTTTTGCTGCGCCTATAGCGGGTTGGCTTGCTGATAAATGGTCAACTACTGGCATGATGGTCTTTTTTTATCTGGGAACTGGGTCCGGAATGATAATGGTTGGCCTCGCTGATTCAGCCTTCTCGCTTGGCTTTTGGCTTGGTTTTACTGGTTTATTTGCTGCAATATATCATCCGGTAGGAGTAGCCTGGCTTGTAAGGGAAGCCGTAAATACGGGAACTGTTCTGGGTATAAACGGGGTCTTTGGCTCACTAGGAACGGCCCTCGCTACCGTAATGACTGGATGGCTAATGTACGCTTTTGGTTGGCGTGCAGCATATATTTTACCTGGCATTGTCGTAATTTTAACGGGGTTTGCTTTCCTAGGAATGCTAATAAAAGGGATAATACTTGAGAATAAGGTAGACCGTAAACCGCCGCCATCCCCAGCAAGCCGCGCAGATACAATCCGGGTTTACTTAATCCTAGTTATTACAATGTGTTTTAGCGGGATCATTTACCAAGCAACCAATCCAGCTATGCCTAAAGCCTTTGCGATTGACTTTTCAACTAATGGCGAAGGTGTACTCAAAGTCGCCTATTTACTAGGCTTAGTCTACACAATTGCTGGAATAATAAATATAGTTGGTGGACGCCTAGCTGATCTTTATTCAGCTAGGTATGTTTATTTATTTGGATTTTTACTTCAGGTTCCAGCGTTAATGCTGTTTGGCATGAGTACGGGCCTATCGCTTGTTTTAGTGGCGATAGTCATGGCTGGCCTGAATAACTCGACACAGCCAGCAGAAAATATGCTTATTGCGAGATACACACCTCTGCACCGTCGTGGGCTCATCTTTGGTATGAAATTTGTTATAGCTATTGGGATCGCAAGTCTTGGCGTACTCATTGAAGGAGCTTTATTTGACTGGACTGGCGGCTTTTTCTGGCTGTTTATACTTCTCTCAGTTTTAGCTGCGACAGCCACGATCGCAATTCTCTTTCTCCCAAGAGAAAATATTAGCGCCATTGCTCAACCTGCCGAATAAAAGGCCAAAATATTTAAATTAAAGTCCTTAGGCCTTGTGCAGCCGTACTGAGCAAAGGGAGTTGTAATAATTTACGCAAATATAAATTGGAGAAGATCAGCTTATTGTGCCATGGCCTGATCAAGATCGTAAAGAAGATCATCAGACGTTTCTAGACCAATTGAAAGTCGGATTACCTTCGGACCGGCACCAGCGGCATCGCGCTGCGCATCGGTTAGCTGTCTATGAGTCGTAGAAGCTGGGTGCAGTATTAAGGAGCGCGTGTCACCAACATTAGCAAGATGGGAAAATAAATTAGTGCTTTCAACTAATTTAACCCCAGCCTCATATCCTCCCTTAAGGCCAAAGGTAAATACAGAGCCAGCACCTTTTGGTAAATATTTTTTAGCTAGGTCATAATAGGGGCTTTTGGGAAGTCCCGCATAGGATACCCAGTCTACTGAATTGTGGCTATTGAGAAACTCTGCTACAACCTGCGCATTCTCTACATGCCGCAACATCCGAAGGTGGAGTGTTTCCATGCCAGTAATTGTATAAAACGCATTAGCTGGTGACATACAGGGACCAAAATCCCGCAAACCTACGGCCCGAGCTTTCATAGTGAAGCCAAAATCTCCAAACGTTTCAGCGAACGTAAGTCCGTGATAGGCAGGGTCCGGCTCTGTCATAGTTGGAAATTTATCTGCATTACCAACCCAATCAAACATCCCAGACTCAACTATAGCACCGCCAAGTGAAGTTCCATGACCCGAAAGAAACTTAGTTGTCGAATGTAATACTAGGTCGGCTCCCCATTTAAAGGGTTGGCACAGGAAAGGAGTGGCAAGGGTATTATCTACAATAAGTGGAATTCCGGCACCGTTTGCAATTTTTGCAACGGCCTCGAGGTCTATAACGACACCCCCCGGATTAGCCAAAACCTCAAGAAAAATTGCCTTGGTCTTTACCGAGATTGAACTCTTAATATTTTCTACGTTGGTCATATCAACAAAGTTACATGTCCAACCCAACCGTTTGAAACTATGAGTAAATTGAGTAATTGACCCGCCATAAAGGTTCTGCGAAGCAATAAATTCGTCCCCAGGGTTTAGAAGCGAAAAAAATGTTAAAAATTGAGCAGCATGCCCGGAAGAGGCACAAAGCGCTGCACGACCGTCTTCTAAATTAGCTATTCGTTCCTCTAAAACCGCTACTGTCGGGTTTGTTAAACGCGAGTAAATGAATCCAAACGTCTGCAGATTAAAAAGATCGGCCGCATGATTCGCATCATCAAAAGTATATGCGGTAGTCTGATAAATTGGGGTATTGCGCGCGCCGGTTACAGGGTCAGGCCTAGAACCTGCGTGAATGGTACGGGTCTCCAACCCGTACTGATATTGTATTTTGGAGGCATTCGTTTCATCCATATTAACCAATCCTTCGACGCTTTGAGGAAATCACCCCAGAATTCACGCCAGACCAACTCAGCTCACCAAAAAGGCGGCCATATTCAATTTTGGGGCAGCGATCCATTACAACTTGCAAACCAACAGCTTCGGCACGCATAGCAGCTGAATCGTTGCGCACCCCTAATTGCATCCAGATAACTCTAATATTTTTTTCCACGACTATAGGTAAAATCTCATCAATAACCGGTCCCACGGATTCGGATGACCGAAAGATATCAACCATGTCGATTTGATCCGGGATTTCAGCAATATTTGCATAGCATTTTGAACCTAAAATTTCTTCCCCCGCTCTGGCCGGGTTCACCGGCAAAACCTGATAGCCTTTTCCCTGTAGATACTTCATTACAAAACTAGAAGGTCTTACCCAATTCGCACTTGCACCAATAATGGCTATTGTACGTGTTCCACGCAGTATCTTTTCAATATAATCGTCTGTATAAATTAAAGAAGAGGGAACCTTGGGTGTCACCGGTCCTTCCAATCAGGCATGGACCTTTTATTAACAAAAGAATCCAGTCCTCCCCGAGCATCCACATCCTGCATATTTGCTGTAATAACCTCCGATGCATATTCATATGCAACTTCAATATTATCCTTTAACTGTCTGTAAAAAAGTTCTTTACCGCGCGAGATAGCCGTCGGTGATTTATCAGCTATAGACTGCGCCAGTTCGGATATAGTTTGATCTAATTTTTTTAAAGGGACTACGCGATTTACCAATCCATACTGGCGTGCTGTTTCTGCATCTATAAATTCGCCCGTCATTAACATTTCCATAGCCTGTTTCCGCGGTAGGTTTCGAGTCACCGCTACCATTGGAGTTGAGCAAAAAAGACCAATATTAATACCCGATGTAGCAAAAGTAGCATCTTCGACAGCGACCGCTAAATCACACTGCGCTACCAGTTGGCATCCGGCCGCCGTTGCGGTCCCATGCACACGCGCAATAACCGGTTGCGGGATTTTAGTCAGCATGACCATCATTTTACTACATTTTTTGAAAAGTTCTTTCATCGCCTTAGGGCCCGGATCAGCACGCATCTCAACCAGGTCATGCCCCGCGCAAAAGGCCTTGCCCGCCCCAGCAATGACGACAACGCGTACAGAATTATCTTTCGCAATAGCCTCCAGCTCACCTTGGATAGAGTTGATCAACTCGAGCGATAGCGCATTAAATTTGTCGCCCCGATTGAGAGTTAGGGTTGAAATACCATTCGCATTACTTCGCAGTAACAGCGGTTCATTTGTTATTGAGGACATAATTGGAAAACCTCCCGGTAAATGATTAAATAAATGTTGGTATTCCGATAGTACTTAGCAAGGGGCTTGATAATAGAGCGAACAAATCAAATTCGCTAATCCTAGTTTCTGCGCTATACAATTATCAAATACAAGTCTCATTATCGGCCTATTATATACGCTGGCTTAAACTTTCAGGTGATAATAGGAGCGGGGAAAGACAATTATAACCCAAAACCTTTTTTTCCAATGTAGTTCACTAAATAGATTAAGGAAAAATCCAATTGTAATAGCTAACGATATTGTTAAACCAAGTTTTAAAGACAACTAAAAATAGAGGATAAAATGGGCGAAATCACTGTTGAGCGTTTTAACCAAATTATTTGTGATGAACTACCATTAGCAGATGAAATGGGTATTTTAGCCGATACAATTAGCAACGGCGGAGCTATTGTGCGTCTACCCTTTAGGAAAAACATGATTCGCCCTGGCGGCACAATCGCAGGCCCGTTCATGATGGCACTAGCGGATGTAGCAATGTACGCCGTGGCGCTAAGCGTTATCGGAGAAGTGCAATTGGCCGTTACTACCAGTTTTAATATCAATTTTTTGCACCGTCCATTACCAGCAGATCTAATAGCGCAAGGAAAATTGCTAAAAGCGGGAAAACGCCTAGTAGTTAGCGATGTTGAAGTGCATTCTGCAAATAATAAACAAATTGTAGCCCACGCAACTGGCACGTACTCGATTCCGCCACAAAGCTAATAAAGGTATTATATTACCGTTAATGTAAATATAGGTTTTTATTGATTTTTTCTAATTGACAGTAAAACATTTTCTGCCATATTCCCACGAACTTTCGACCTCAGGTCAAAGCTAAAGTACTTTGCTCTAAAATAGTTCGTGAGAACACCATGAAAACTTACTCTGCCAAACCCAACGAAGTGGATAAAAAATGGTGTGTAGTTGATGCTGAGGGCGTAGTCCTCGGAAGACTAGCATCTGTAATCGCCGCTCGGCTTCGAGGCAAACACAAAGCAATTTTCACCCCGCATATCGATTGTGGAGATAATATTATTGTTATTAACGCCGAAAAAGTAAGATTAACGGGTAACAAACGGATTAATAAAACTTACTATTGGCACACTGGCTATCCTGGTGGCATCAAAAGCCGGAACGCAGGAGCCGTTCTAGATGGGAAACACCCGGAACGGGTAGTTTATAAAGCGGTTGAACGAATGATTAGCCGCAATAAGTTAGGACGTCAACAAATGAGAAAGCTCCATGTATATTCCGGATCGGAACATCCGCACGAAGCGCAAAAGCCCAAAAATATAGATATAGCAGCCATGAACCCAAAAAATAAGAGGAGTGCTAAGTAATGGCTGATGAGAACATTAATCTCGATAATCTTAAAGAGGCCATGGAAAACAATGCAGCCTCCACTGAAGCAGTTGACGCTAAATCGAATGTTAGTGACCCTATTGATGAAACTCTGGAAGTATCAACGACAGAACCTAAGATTGACAAGTATGGTCGCTCCTATGCGACAGGCAAACGCAAGGATGCGGTTGCGCGGGTTTGGGTAAAACCGGGATTGGGCAAAATTACTGTAAATAATCGTGAGGTTGAACGCTATTTTGCACGCCCCGTGCTACAAATGCTTCTTAACCAACCCCTTGATGCAGCAGACCGCACTGGACAGTACGATGTCACTGCAACAGTCAGTGGGGGAGGACTTTCAGGTCAGGCTGGAGCAGTCCGTCACGGTATTTCTAAGGCTCTTACGCTCTATGAACCTGCTTTACGCGGTCTTCTCAAGAAAGAAGGTTTCCTGACCCGTGATTCTCGAGTAGTGGAACGGAAAAAATATGGGCGACGCAAAGCACGACGTAGCTTCCAGTTTTCTAAGCGTTAATGCAGACACCTTGGTTTGCAATAATTCCTCATTCAAATGCTAATCCCAAAATATGGTACATTTCGTCAAAGCACCCATATGTATAGGGTGTCGCAATCCTGGGAAAATTCAATTGCAATCAGTTTTTTACGTTATTCCTAACCTTGTATTTTAAAAGTAACTATGACTACGTTTGCGTTCGCTGTATCAGAGGAAAAAAATTGGGCGAATGCTGCAAAAAAACTAGCAGCAAGTTTGATAACCAAACCCACAAAAGAGCATCCTAGGGAACTATTGGGCTGGCTGTACATAACCGACGATTTAGCCACCGATTTTCAAAATATTTCAAAATACCTTAGAGACACAACTGGCGTAAACAACTGGATTGGAAGTGTCGGTATAGGGGTCTGCTGGTTAGATGGTGCGGGCCAAAGCGGAGAAGCATTTGGTCGTACCGCTGCCGTAGCTATGATTAGTGAACATCCAAAAGATAGCTACCGTATTTTGCCAAGGCTAGGTAGATCGACATCAGAAATTCCGAAGGCTACGCGTCATTGGATGATGTCCTCTAACCCTTCCTTTGGTGTTGTTCATGGAGACCCAATGAATGAGATAATATCAAATTTAATTACGACACTTACTAAGGAAATGGAAAATATTAAGTTGGAAATACCGGGTTTTTTAGTAGGGGGGCTAACATCTTCGCGCGGACCACATTATCAGTTAGCGGATGAGGTCATTAATGATGGCCTATCTGGTGTTCTATTCACGCCAGAGGTAAACGTCGCAACAGGGCTCTCCCAAGGCTATACCCCAGTTGGACCAGTACACCGAGTTTCTGATTGTTCAAAGAATTTAATAATCACGCTGAACAATAAACCCGCGCTTAATATTTTCAAAAATGATATAGGCGAATTGTTAGCCCAGGATTTACAAAGCGTTGGTGGATTCATTCATGCGGCATTTCCAATTTCAGGTTCAGATACTGGCGATTATGTAGTGCGCAATCTAATTGGCATCGAACCTGAGCAAGGTTGGTTAGCTATCGGTGGGGATGTAAATATAGATGACCAAGTGATGTTCGTGCGTCGGGATCCGGCGGGTGCAAACGAGGATTTAGTCCGAATGGTAAGAGACTTGGCAAAGCGCCTTCCCAGTCCAGCTCGAGGGGGATTATACTTTTCCTGTGTAGCACGTGGGCAAAACTTGTTTGAGCATGAAGGTGCCGAAATGGAAATCATCAGTAGAGTTTTTAATCATATTCCAATAGTCGGGTTTTTTGGCCAAGGTGAAATTTCAAATAACCGCCTATATGGATATACTGGGGTTCTTGTACTATTTTTATGAGCGGTATAACTAAGCTTCCTGTGTATTTACCTCTAAATTTGAGGTACTCCTGAAACGAAATAAGATTGAAGTTCAGATAAATTGGATTACACATTACATGGAAAACGAGTGACACTTTGAGAAAATTAAAAGGAATTATTGCCCCCTTTACGACGCCATTCGCGGAAAATGGCTCTCTCGACCTTGCGTTAGTTCCGGCACAAGTTGATTGGCTAATAGGAAATGGTGTCCACGGTCTAGCCGCTGGTGGGAGTACTGGCGAAGGCCACGTACTCAATAGCGAAGAACATTACGATCTGATAAAGAAAACCATTGAAGCCATTAACGACAGAGTCCCGCTAGTGGCTGGAATTATTGCGAACTCCACTACTGAAGTCGCAGAAAGGGGAAAGGCAATAAAAAGTCTTGGCGTCTACGCCCTTCAAATTACGCCACCTCACTACCTTTTTAAACCTGATGACGATGCAATGGTGAGGCATTTTAAAGAAATTTACGCAGAGTGTAACTTGCCCATCCTAATATATAATGTGGTTCCTTGGTGTTACCTTTCTCCGGACCTATTATTGCGCATTATGAACGAAATCCCTGGTGTACTTGGTGTTAAACAAAGTGCAGGTGACATGAAATTATTTGCTGACCTAGTGCGGAGGGCAGATCCAAAAAATTTGATATTTAGCGCGGTTGACGCAATGTTATATTCTTCCTATCAACTTGGTGCTCCCGGTGCAATAGCGGCCATTTTGACCGCGGCTCCTGGGCCATCAGTACGATTATGGGATGCAGTAATTGATCAAGACTGGAAAACGGCTCGAGATCTGCATGAACGATTGATGCCCCTTTGGGACGCTATCGGTGTAGATAATATGCCGTCGCTTTGTAAGTATGCACAGCATCTTCAGGGAGTGGAGGCTGGTTTTCCAAGACGACCAACTTCTCCAGCTACCGATGACCAAAAAGAACGAGTAAAAGATGCGCTAGAAAATCTAGGTCTAATATAAATAAAAAACTCTACCGCTCGTACTCTAAAACGGAGCTAAAACAATGACCGCTAGGGTCTTTATCGATGGGGAGGCTGGTACAACCGGCCTACAAATTAGAAAACGACTTGGCGACCGAAAAGATATATCCTTACTACATATCCCTGATGCGGATCGTAAGGATACATCTCGTCGTGCCGAGTTTCTTAATATGGCTGATTTAGTGATTTTATGCTTACCTGACGATACTGCGCGGAAATCAATAGATTTAATAGATAACAAAAATACAAGGGTAATAGATGCGTCGACCGCGCATCGTGTTGCGAGTGGTTGGGTTTATGGCTTTCCGGAATATGATCCAAAGCAACGAGACGCGATTGCAAGAGCAAATCGTGTTTCAAACCCTGGTTGTTACGCCATTGCTTCCATTTCTATTCTTCACCCATTAGTATCGGCTGGTTTAATAACTGCTGACTGGCCAATAACGATCAATGCCGTCTCTGGCTATTCCGGCGGCGGTAAAGATTTAATTGCCGCATTTGAAGACCCTAATTCCGATAAATATACAAGTGCACCCTTTTACCCTTATGGTCTGAACCTCGCACATAAGCACCTTGCTGAAATTACCCTCTGGGGTGGACTTAAGCACATACCAACATTTGTACCCAGTGTGGGGCGCTATGCACAGGGTATGATTGTACAGATACCTTTACCACTTTGGTCCATACCCAAAAAGCCTCGGCCTGCGGATATACACGCTATACTATCAGAACACTATGCCGGCCAAAAATTCGTTACCATAGCACCAATGGAAGAGTCCTGTCTTATGCAAAACCTCGAACCCGAAATACTTAATGGAACAAATGACCTTCACCTTTATGTCTTTGCTAATGAAAAAAACGGGCTTGCGGTAGTTATGGGACTTCTGGACAACTTAGGGAAAGGGGCATCAGGGCAAGCCGTTCAAAACATGAATATCATGCTTGACCTGCCAGAAGACACTGGATTGTAATTTTCAGGTATAAGGGATACGGGCGACTGCAGCACCCTTTCTGGTCTAATACCTTTTTATCTAAAGGCCTTACACATCCAGTACACCAGCAATTTCTGCATTTTCTTGGATAAATTGAAAACGTTTTTCAGGGTTACGGCCCATTAGGCTCTCAACCAACCGTGCCGTTTCCTTCGCCTCCAAAATTTCATCATCACTTTGCCCTAAAGGTACCGTAACCCGTGCAAGCGTACGTTTGTCGGGAGCCATGGTAGTATCCTTTAGTTGGGCCGGCGGCATTTCACCTAGGCCTTTAAATCGGCTAATCTCAACCTTACTACGTTTAGAAAACTTTGTGTCTAAAAGGCTTGTCTTGTGTGCATCGTCCCGAGCGTAAGCAATATTCCCATTTTGGGATAATCGGTATAGTGGTGGCATGGCAAGATAAAGAAAACCTCCTTCAACAATCCCTGGTATCTCTTTGAAGAAAAAGGTCATCAAAAGTGAAGCAATATGCGCACCATCTACATCAGCATCCGTCATTATAATGATTTTCTCATAACGAAGATCGTCTGCAATAAATCCGTCGCCTAAACCACATCCTAATGCTTCGATAAGGTCTGTAAGCTCTTGGTTAGCCATCATTTTATTATTAGTCGCAGTAGCAACATTAAGAATTTTACCTCGTAGGGGTAGCACAGCCTGAGTGTTTCGGTCTCGTGCCTGTTTCGCAGAACCACCGGCCGAATCCCCCTCAACTATGAACAATTCCGTACCTTCGCGATTTGTGTTTGCGCAATCTGACAATTTCCCTGGTAAACGGATGCGTCTTGTCGCAGATTGCCGCTTTGTTAGCTTTCGGTCCCGCTTCTTAAGACGAATCTCGGCACGTTCAATAGCATACTCAAGTAAAGTCTTAGCAATATCAGGAGCGCCAGATAGCCAATGATCAAAATGATCACGTACTACATTATCGACTAAACGCTGTACCTCAATATTAGACAATTTTTCTTTAGTCTGTCCCTGAAACTGCGGTTCATCAACAAATACCGATAGCATAACACATGCACCACCCATGACGTCGTCGGCAGAAATTTTTGGTGCCTGTTTGTTTCCAATGAGATCGCCATAAGACCGCAAACCTTTGGTAAGCGCATTACGTAAACCCAACTCATGAGTGCCACCTAGAGGAGTTGGTATTGTATTACAGTACGAATTAAAAAAAGCATCTTCATCCACTGGCCAACCGATCGCCCACTCAGCTTTGCCATGCTTCCCATTAAGCTTAGATTCCCCTGAAAAAAGTACACCTGTCATAGTCCTTCTGTCACCAAGGACAGATGTAAGATAATCAAAAAGCCCACCAGGGAAGTGAAAATTCTCTTTTTCCGGTATTTTTTCACCATCCTTTAATAATTTGGAATCACACACCCAGCGAATTTCTACACCCCTAAACAAATAGGCTTTAGAACGCGCCATGCGATAAAGTGTGCTTGGACTAAAACGCGCCTTGGCACCAAAAATTTCAGGATCTGGATGAAATTTAACCTTAGTTCCACGCCGGTTTCTCGCCGTTCCTATAACTTCAAGCGGCCCTAGTACCAATCCTCTGGAATATCTGTGACGCCAAACTTTCTGATCGCGCGCCACCTCTACCTCTAGTGAATCGGAAAGAGCATTAACTACCGATACACCGACCCCATGCAAACCACCGGATGTTTCATAAGCCTTACCGGAGAATTTTCCTCCGGAGTGCAATGTCGTCATTATTACCTCAAGTGCAGATTTATTCATAAACTTCGGATGCGGGTCCACGGGAATTCCGCGACCGTTATCAGAAATTGTCACAACATGGTTAGAGTTTAATTCGACCTCTATCCTATTTGCATGACCGGCTACAGCCTCATCCATTGAATTATCCAGCACCTCGGCAACCAGATGGTGAAGCGCACGCTCATCTGTCCCACCGACATACATTCCAGGTCTACGCCGAACAGGTTCGAGACCTTCTAGAACCTCGATTTCAGAAGATGAATAGTTCGAATTTTTGGATAGCAATTTCGATTTCGACTCATGAAGATTAGCCATTTTCTTAGCAACGGCTTTTCCCTTTCTGCGTATCGAACGATTTTTGCTCTTAGCGGGCATTTTTGCTTGAAATAGATCCGTCTGCATAAATTTCCAATAGATTGTCGCTCAACAATGCAATTGACCAATCCTTAACAATGCTACTCTCTTAACGCAAGCATGATACGGTATATTTTTAATATTAAGCCCCAATATATTGTTGTTCTAAAAATCATTGAATACTGACCTAAGTTATAAGAACAGTCTATACTGACGCTCTAATACAAAAAATAAGCACGATCAACAGACCAATAAAACTATATAGCCTGCATAAATCATGACGAAAAAGCCCACAAAGTCTGAAACCAAAGTTCTCATATTACATTAACCCCAAAAATTTAATTAAGCGTATAATTAATATTCACATCATAGAACAAATAGAGAACAAATAAAGTAAAAAATATAACTTTTAAAAATATTCTATTATCGTTTGAGATAGTTAAATATATAGATCATCAGGACCAGCACAAAAAACAGCCGCTGCGAAATATTTCGCGGCGGCTGCCAACTAAAGTTTATACGTTATGGGTGAAATATGGTCTTAGAACACCCTGTTTTACGAAGAGTAGTACATCTGCCATTCAATTGGATGTGGGGCATGCTCGAAATTGTACACTTCTTCCCACTTCAACTCCATATATGCATCAATTGCATCATCAGAGAAGACATCACCTTTCTTTAAAAATTCCCGGTCTTCATCTAAAGCTTCAAGTGCTTGTCTAAGCGAGCCGCATACTGTCGGGATATCTGCCAACTCTTCTGGCGGCAAATCATAAAGATCCTTATCCATAGGATCACCTGGATGAATTTTATTCTGAATTCCGTCAAGACCAGCCATTAACATCGCCGAAAAAGCCAAATATGGATTAGCGGTTGCATCCGGGAAGCGAACTTCAACACGCTTGCCATTAGGTGAAGCCGTAAAAGGAATACGACAACTCGCAGAACGATTGCGTGCCGAATAGGCAAGCAAAACAGGGGCTTCAAATCCAGGGATCAAGCGTTTGTAGCTATTTGTAGAAGCATTGGTGAAGGCATTAAGAGCTCGCGCATGCTTAATTATACCACCAATGTAATATAATGCCGTCTCTGATAAGTCGGCGTAGCCTGAACCCGCAAAAACCGGTTTCCCACCTTTCCAGACAGACTGATGGGTATGCATTCCCGAGCCATTATCTCCTGCCACAGGCTTCGGCATGAAGGTCGCGGTTTTTCCGTAGGTGTGGGCGACCATTTGCACGCAGTACTTATATATTTGCTGGTTGTCCGCATTTTTTACCAATGTTGAAAAGTTCATGCCCAACTCGTGCTGGCTAGGCGCGACTTCATGGTGATGTTTGTCCATATGCATTCCCATTTGCTGCATAACAGTAACCATCTCGGCGCGAAGATCATGTCCGGCATCAACTGGCGGCACAGGAAAATAACCACCTTTTATACCAGGTCGATGACCTATATTCCCGCCTTCGGGAGAAATATCGCCAGAAACATACGGGCCTTCGTCTGAAGAAAACTCGAAAAAACATTTGTTCATCTGTACATCGAAACGCACGTCATCAAACACAAAAAATTCTGCCTCTGAACCGAAGTAAGCAGTGTCCGCTATTCCGGTTGACTGCATATATGTCTCTGCCTTTTTTGCAATGGACCGCGGATCACGGTCGTAGGTCTGACCCGTGGTAGGCTCTAGAATATCGCAATTCAATATCAACATCGGCTGTGCAGAGAAGGGGTCCATCACTGCCGTCGCTGCATCAGGAATTAGCGCCATATCAGACTCATTAATTGCCTTCCAACCTGCAATGGATGAACCATCAAACATTACACCATCGTTAAAAGCTTCTTCGTTAATAAAACCAGCACACATAGTTAAATGCTGCCATTTACCTCGCGGGTCCGTAAATCGTAAATCAACGTACGGTATATCATCCTCTTTCAAGAGCTTGATAACATCATCGGATGTCTTGCAGTTGAGAGACATTTTTAAATTTCCTTTATTATCTTAACTAGGTGAATCGGGCCGACACATAAGTCGGGAACCCGCTTTCTATCTAAAGTTTTGGGCTATATAGCTTCACTACCGGTTTCGCCCGTCCTTACCCGAATAGCATTTTCTACAGGGAAGATGAAAATCTTACCATCACCGATACGCCCAGTATGAGCTGCCTGCTTAATAGCCTCAACTGCCCGTTCTAGCATATCGTCTTCAACAACCACTTCAATTTTCACCTTGGGCAGAAAATCAACAACGTATTCGGCTCCCCTATATAGTTCAGTATGTCCTTTCTGACGACCAAAACCTTTGGCTTCTAATACAGTAATACCCTGCAAGCCAACTTCATGCAGAGCTTCCTTAACTTCGTCGAGCTTGAACGGCTTGATAATAGCCTCGATTTTTTTCATGACCTAATAGCTTTCGTTATAATATTTTGATCGGTGACGTTTCCTATCCCACATTAACTCGGCAATTCTCTATCCGACACAGAACCGAATACCTCGTATTCTACGCCTAACAATTAAGGCAATTATATTAGAGCAGAGATTGTGCCAGTTTTATAAAATAAATAAAAATTATTATATATTAATGTGTTATGTGCGCTTCCTAATATAATTGGCTAAATAACCGTACTGTTTGTTGCCTAAATTTTACTCATATGCCCGAATATTATTCGTTTGAATTTAAGTATTAAAAAGACACAAATTTATCCGTTCTATCGCGCGTTCGATATTTTCGGTGGAATTGGCATACGAAAACCTAAGATATCCCTCACCATGGGAACCAAAACTAGTTCCCGCAATGGTTGCGACGCCTGCTTCATTCAGAAACTTATCTTGTAACTCTCTTGCAGAAATCCCAATAGAAGAAATATTTGCAAACGCATAGAACGCACCACCGGGTTCAACGCAACTTATTCCTGGAAGTCGGTTGAGCTCGTGAACAATTGTTCTTCGTCGCCGGGTAAATGCAGCGACCATTTCTGCGACTGGAGCCTGAGGACCTTGCAACGCAGCAATACCTGCCCACTGAGCTGAAGCGTTCACACACGAGTGACAATTTATTGCCAGCCGAATAGCTGGCTCGATTAGTTGCGAAGGCCAGACACTATACCCCAGACGCCAGCCGGTCATAGCATAAGTTTTTGACCATCCATCAAGCAAAATAAGTCGATTACGGATACTTTCATAGCCAAGCAGGCTAATATGCTGACGTCCATCATACAGCATACGGGCATAAATTTCATCAGATAGCACAGTAACCTTAGGGTACGCCTCCAATCCCTCTACTAGCTTATCTATTTCTCCACGAGGTACTACGCCACCAGTAGGGTTGGCTGGGCTATTTATGATAAGTAAGCGTGTATTTGGGTTAATTAGGCTTAAAACTTCTTCCGCACTAAATGAAAACCCATTCTGCTCGTGCAAGGCCATCGGCACAGCCTTAGCGCCCGAAAAATTAATAACTGACTCATATATAGGGAATCCTGGATTTGGATAAATAATTTCAACTCCTGGCTCACCAAACATCATAATCGCAAAGAACATAGTAACCTTTCCCCCAGGCACGATCATTATGAGGGAAGGGTCCACATCGACCCCACGATATTCCGAGATATTTTCAGCAACAGCCTCGCGGAGCTCTGGAATACCATTTGCCGGCGTATATCCATGCTGACCATCGCGAAGAGCCTTCGTTGCAGCCTCAACAATATGACCCGGAGTCACAAAATCAGGTTGGCCAATTCCAAGGTTTATTATATCCCTGCCCTCAGTAGCCATGGCACTTGCTCTTGCTAAAACTTCAAACGCCGATTCAGTGCCAAGTCTAGATATCCCTGACGCCATAGTAATCATCAAATTTGCTCCAGTTTCGATCGGGATTATTTTTCTTGTGGAAATCTTATGGTAGACAACCTAATTATGAAACCCGCTAATTCAATCCTATCACGCTATGGTGTAACAGTTTTCGAAACAATGTCGCGCCTCGCTATTGAAACCAACGCTATAAACCTTGGT
>PBLS01000077.1 GCA_002721825.1 Magnetovibrio sp. | reverse complement strand
GGAAGAGAAGAGCCGATATCAAATAAAAACTGAGGTCACGAAGGGAAAGGATGAGTAATTTGCTTCAGATAGAAGGTCTTGAGACCGGGTTTGAGACGGAGAGGGGGCTCATTCGGGCCGTTGATGGAGTTTCTTTTGAACTGCAGAAAGGTAAAACGGTCGGTGTGGTAGGTGAATCAGGATGCGGTAAGACAGTGACAGCAATGTCGATCGTTGACCTTCTTCCCAAGCCGTCCGGAAAAGTTCTTGGAGGAAGGATCAGTCTGAACGGGAGGGAACTCACTGGTGCGGATCAAGAAGTGATGCAACGTGTGCGGGGCAATGAGATTGGAGTTATTTTTCAGGAGCCTATGGCGGCTCTTAACCCAGTTCAGCGCATTGGCAAACAAATCACTGAGGCTCTGATTCTACATAAGAGAATTGGTAAAGTGGCAGCATTAAAAGAGGCAGTTAAACTATTGGAATCGGTTGGTATCCCGTCCCCTGAAAGGAGGGTCATCGAGTATCCTCACCAGCTCTCTGGTGGAATGCGCCAAAGGGTCATGATTGCTATTGCCCTGTGTTGCGAACCTGACCTTTTAATAGCGGATGAACCGACGACGGCCTTAGATGTTACGGTCCAAGCACAAATCCTTAATCTGATTTCAAAGATGCAGGAGAATATTGGTATGGCAGTCATGCTGATTACTCATGATCTTGGAGTCATTGCAGAACAGTGCGATGAGGTTATTGTGATGTATGCGGGCAGGATAGTGGAGCGTGCTCCGGTACTTGAGCTGTTTTCTAATCCTCTTCACGCATACACTAAGGGGCTCTTGGCATCAATTCCCCGTCTAGACAGTGAGCGTAAGACTGTCTTGCCAACGATTCCCGGACAGGTCGCACCTATACATGAATTTGTGGCAGGTTGCCGATTCTGCCAGAGGATGAAACGATCCGGAAAATCGATTCAAGAGAGGCCCGATTATCTCGAAATTAAACCGGGCCATTTTGTCGAACAATGTCCCGAGTGCACTGAGGAGAAAAATGACTGAACAGGAAGATTCTAATATAGTGAACGAACGTTCTGATGGCATGGGTCAAATCATAAAACTAAGACGTTCGGAGCCCTTTACGGTTTGGGTCAGGGAGATTAATATTGAGGCCGCCCGAAAACAGATCTTGAGTCAATGTTCCAATAGGCAGGAGGAATCAGATCAGATGAGTCTGCCCTTACTTCGGGTCGAAGAGTTGAAGATGCATTTTCCTGTGAGGGGAGGGATCCTTTCACGACAGACAGGATCAGTCAAAGCAGTTGACGGAGTTAGCATTTCTATTCGTGAAGGGGAGACGCTAGGACTCGTGGGTGAGTCCGGTTGCGGTAAATCAACGCTGGGTAAATCGATTGTTCGTTTACTTAAACCTAACTCAGGTAAGATTATTTTCAAAGGTCAGAACATTACCAATATGAGCCAGAGATCTTTACGTGAAAAGCGTCAGGATTTTCAGATGGTTTTTCAAGATCCTGCCGAGTCTCTTGATGCCAGAATGTCGGTTGGTCAATTAGTTTCAGAACCTCTAGTGATCCAGAATATGGGGAATCGGCATGAAAGAAACGAGAGAGTATTTGAACTCCTGGACCGTGTTGGTTTACCTAGGACCGCAGTTGATAAGTTCCCTTTTGAATTTTCTGGCGGGCAACGACAGAGGATTGGGATAGCGAGAGCACTCGCAGTGAATCCTGACCTATTGGTTCTGGATGAGCCCGTTTCCGCGCTTGATGTATCAGTGCAGAGTCAGGTGCTGAACTTATTAATGGAGCTGCAGCGTGACCTTGGCCTCCCCTATCTTTTCATAGCGCATGACTTGGCGGTCGTGAAACATGTCAGTGACCGGATCGCTGTCATGTATTTGGGTAAAATTGTGGAAATGACCGATGCTGAAAAGATATATAGGGGCCCAAGGCATGCTTATACTAAGGCTTTGATTGAGGCGATCCCGGTGACGGACCCGTCCAAGATGCGGGACCGTGAGCCACTTGAGGGTGAGGTGCCTTCACCAATGAATCCGCCAGGAGGCTGTGCTTTTGGGCACCGAGTCAATGCTTCTCAATATGAGAGAAGTAAAGGAATGGATATTAGATTAGAAGAAATTGAATCAGGGCACTGGGTATCTAATTGTCCATGTTGCGTTGAGCGTTGAGCTTAGCTATTCTTCAATTTCCCTGACTCTGTAAAACTTTTTCGCTTCGTTTTCCGAAACTTCAGTGTCTGTGAATGAGGTCGAATCCTTTTTTCCAATTACTCCGTCATCAAGTTCGTTCCATTCTATCATGTCGGATGAGGCGTCGACTGCATATGCTTTTCCTGAGATTGAATTCCACTCAATAGTTGTTGTTTTGGAAATGACGTCATGTGTGATTTTGTTTATTTCGAATGGTTCATTGCCTCCAGTAATTGAATCGAGATGCTGTTGGAAAATGGATTCATCCTTAACAGCGTTATACAAATTAATCTCATCGATCTGTCCTGGGAATGATTCTCCCGCGTCCCAGCGGCCGCCGATCCCAAGTGGTGAACCTCCTGTCGGATAGGGTCCTCCACTATTAGAGAATGGCCCGATTTTTCTTAGAACAGTATCTCCGTTCGTTAAGTCTGCTATGTAGTTAGTAAAGGTCGTTGTGTTGGTGTCTCGATTGATAGAATAAGATCCTGCTACGAAATACCAGTGATCTGCTTGGACCTGACTTAAGATAAGATTCTGATTCCTTTCTGCGAATCCATCTCCAATCGTACTGGAGAGTTGCTGTCCAGTGCTGGGAAGGGGGGCATTTCCTTGGACAAGGAAGTAACCCCTGTCATTATTTACTCGCGTATTGAGAATGTAGCCAAGATTGAAATTGCCTCCGCTGATCTCGGTTGAGTTTGGTTGAAATATGACTTCAAAAGACAACTGATCACTTAAATTAACTGATGCATTGTGAAGTCCTGCTCCTTGAGCAAAATCGTTCCCAGGGCCTCTTGAAGTTGACACTGAATCAGATGTTTCATCGTATCCCTCCTTTGCATATTCGATATCATTTGCTGTTCCGCTTCCAAATGGTCTTGGATTTAAATCGGCATCACCAATTTTATCTTCGAGTCGATCCTGCTCATTTTCCCCATCAAAAGTGAATTGATGACTAAGGTCCGGATCAGTTTGAACCAGGTTTTGAAAATCAATGATTGATGCATTTGAAGTGCATGTCCAAATCGAATAGTGAATCAGTGCCAATGACAGTGATGAAATTAAATGCTTTAAGTCTCTGAATGCCATAGAATTACATTATGCACATTTTGTTTTTTTAATGCAATTCTAATGGCGCTGTTTTATTTGCTTTATAAGAATTATATTTGGGGAGGAAAATACTGGGAATTAATTTTTTCGGTTTTGACCGAATTATTCAACGATTGATGTCAAAATCTTACTTAGACCGGAAAGAAGCATGGGCAAAAAAAATGGCCGGATCTTCAGATTTATCCAGAAAAGAAAGGTCTAGGGACAGATTGCCTCCGGGCCAGCACACAGTGGAAAAATTACCCGTTCTAGATCTAGGTATTCAGCCAAGGATTGTAGAAGAGGATTGGGTCTTAGAGGTTGATGGGGAAGTTGAAAATGAGCTAAAGCTCGATTGGGAATCCTTAAGCAAGTTCAATTATGTAGAAGAATTGAGTGACTTTCATTGCGTGACGACTTGGTCCAAATATGATTGCAAATGGGGAGGCTATAAGATGTCAGAGATTCTAGATCAGGTGAGGCCTTATTCTGATGCCAAACATGTTCTTTTCGTTTCTTACGATGGCTACACTACTAATGTGCCTATCGAGGCAGTTTTTAGCGAGCACACGCTCCTTGCGACTAGCTTAAATGGTGAGCCTTTATTAAAAAAGTATGGCGGACCAGTGAGGGTTATAATTCCTCATCTGTATGCCTGGAAGAGTGCTAAATTTGTTAAACAGATTCGATTTAGTAATGAAATGCAGCTTGGTTACTGGGAGAAGAGAGGTTATTCGAATACTGCGGATCCTTGGAGAGAGGAGAGGTTTATAGATGAGGAGGTTCCTGGTTGGAGAGATTAGGATTGGAGTTCATTGGTTATGCGTCATAGCAACGTCCATTCATAAAAAGAGATTGCGTTACTTGGATTGCGAGAGTTAAGAATACATTTTCTAAAAACAATAATAATTTAATTCGCATCTTTAGGGGTGTGAATTTGAGATTTTTCGATACTTTATTCAAAATATGTCTAAAAAACCTTGTTTGCTTGTGATTCGTGATGGTTGGGGGATTAATCCTGATGGATCTGCCGGAGCAATTGAAAATGGAGATGCCACCTTATTGGCTGAGACTCCTTTTCATGATTACCTTTTTGATAGTTATCCAGTTTCCAGTGTCAGTGCAAGCGGTGAGGATGTGGGTCTTCCTGCAGGCCAAATGGGTAATTCAGAGGTGGGTCACCTCAATTTAGGTGCTGGAAGAATAGTATTTCAGGATCTTTCTCGCATTAATAATGCTATCAAGAATGGTGATCTAAAAGAAAATGAGGTTCTTCAAAAGGCATTCACCAAAGCCAAGAATTCAAAATTACATTTGATAGGCTTAGTTTCAGATGGAGGGGTTCATAGTCATCAGGATCATCTCATTGCTCTTGCTGGTGAGGCAAAAGAGGCGGGCGTTACCAATATTAAAGTCCATGCTATTACGGATGGGCGTGATACATCGCCTACAGGAGCTCGAGACTATTTATCTTATTGTGAAGATGAACTTGGTAAGCTTGGAGTTAGAATCACTACTGTCATTGGAAGGTATTATGCAATGGATCGTGATCGCCGATGGGATCGAAGCAAGTTAGCATGGGATGCGATCGTAAATGGTCAAGGTGAATTCACTGAGGTTTTGCCGTCTGAGGCTGTGAAGATGAAGTATGGTGAGGATAAGACAGATGAGTTTTTGCCTCCCATGATATTTGATGAGCATGAGCAGCAACGCATTAATGATGGTGACGTTGTGCTATGGTTTAACTTTCGGGCTGACCGTGCCCGTCAAATATCTGAAGCGTTTCTGTTTAATGATTTTGAAGGATTTGATCGTCAGTTTTCTCCTGCTGTTCATTATTATACATTGACCGAATATGATGAGAAATATGACTGTGATATTGTATTTCCTCCCGAGAAACTAAATGATGTCTTAGGGGCTGTTGTAGGTGACTCAGGAAAAAAACAACTTCGCATCGCGGAAACTGAGAAATATCCACACGTTACTTATTTTTTTAATGGTGGTGAAGAGACTCCATTCGATGGAGAGGATCGCGTCATTGTACCTTCTCCCAAAGTGGCCACATATGATTTGCAACCGGAAATGAGTGCATTAAAAGTCACCGAAGAGGTCATAACGAGATTAAAGGATTATGATCTAGTAATTTTGAATTTTGCTAACCCGGATATGGTTGGCCATACTGGAGTGGTTGAGGCTGCTAAGAGCGCGGTAAGGACTATCGACAATTGCTTAGAGAAAGTAATTGATGAAGTGATAAAACTAGAGGGTAAGGCTCTTGTAACTTCTGATCATGGTAACTGTGAGCAGATGATCAAAAGTGATGGTTCACCACACACTGCGCATACTACAAATTTGGTGCATTTGGTTTATGTTGCGCAGGATGCTCCGGGAATTGAATTGGAAGATGGGATTTTGGCTGATATTTCACCAACTATCCTAGACATGCTTAAGCTTGAGGTTCCTGATTCGATGTCCGGTTCTTCTCTTATTTCAAAGAAAAGTTAAGATATATTTCAGTATTGCTTCACTGGCCTTGATCTTCTTAAAGATATAGCTAGTTTATTGCATCCAATAAACAACCCCGTGGTGTAATGGTAACACAACGGTTTTTGGTTCCGTTATTCAAGGTTCGAATCCTTGCGGGGTTGCCATAAGACTTTTTCCTAAAAGATAGGCTTATTTAATGATTCGATTTGAAAGATTCGCATAAGAACTTGCGCAATTCTTCAAATGATATAAAGTCGCAACCCCCATTCCTCTTATTTTGTTGGTGTCCCGTTGTTTGAGAGGAAGGTATCCGGGACATGCCAGACATAAATTAACTATCAACTTAACCTTACAAACCCAATCTTATGAGCACTGAATTACTTGCTCTCATTGACAAATCCTTCCGCGAGATCAGAGAAGGATCAATCGTAATCGGCCGCATTCTCGAAATCCAACCTCAAGTCGTTTTGGTTGACATTGGCTACAAGTCCGAAGGAGCCATACCTGTTTCAGAATTTGAAGATGAGGAAATAGAAGTTGGTAAAGAGATCGAAGTTCTCCTTGAACGGTTAGAGAACGATGAGGGGATGATAGTGCTTTCTAAAGAGAAAGCGGCACACAAACAGAATTGGGATAAGATTGCCAAAGTGTTCCACGATGGTGGCTTGGTAAAAGGTAAAGTGAAAGCTGTGGTTAAAGGTGGTTTGATGGTGAATGTTGGAGTTGAGGCATTCTTGCCTGGTTCACAGATTGATATTATTCCTCCCAAGGATCTTACTGAGTACGTAGGAAACATCTATGAGTTTAAGATCGTTAAAATTAACGACGAACGTAAAAATGTTGTTCTTAGTCGTAGAGAAGTAATTGAAGCGGAACGCGCTGAGCAGCGTCAGGCTTTCCTTCAAGAGGTCAATGCTGGAGATGTAGTAGAAGGTTTTGTGAAAAACATCACTGATTTTGGTGCATTCATTGATCTGAAAGGAATGGATGGACTTTTGCATATCACTGATATGAGTTGGGGCAGAGTGAATCATCCCAGTGAGATGCTTACTATAGCTCAGCCCATAACAGTTCAGATATTGGAGGTCGATAAGGAAAAAGAGAGGGTCTCTTTAGGTCTTAAGCAAATGACACCCAATCCATGGGAAGATATTGAGAATCGGTTCCCTGTTGGAGATCATGTTAAGGGCAAGATTACAAAACTTGTTCCATACGGTGCTTTCGTAGAAGTGGCAACGGGTGTTGAGGGATTAATACATGTATCTGAATTGTCATGGACAAAACGGATCACTAGGCCTTCTGATGTTTTAGAGTTGGGACAAGAAATTGAATCTGTCGTTCTTGGAATTAATATTGAAGAGCAGAAAATTTCATTAGGCGTTCGTCAACTAGAGCCTAACCCATGGGAAAATGTAGAGAGTCGTTATCCTATAGGTAGCATGATTAAAGGAGAAGTCAGAAACCTTACTCCTTACGGTGCATTCATTGAGCTTGAGGATGGTATTGATGGCATGGTTCATGTTTCCGACCTTAGTTGGACAAGAAAGATTAATCATCCAAGCGAAACGCTTAAGAAGGGCGATGAAATAGAAGCCGTTGTATTGGAGATAGACAAAGAAAGTCAGCGCATCAGCCTGGGAGTTAAGCAGCTAGAGACGGACCCCTGGGATGAAATTGGCAACCGCTTTACTGTGGGTGATTTGGTCAAAGGAACCGTTGCTAAGATTGCAGCTTTTGGCGCTTTCGTTCAGTTGGAGGATGATGTTGACGGTTTGGTTCATATTTCCCAATTAAGTGAAGAGCACGTTGGTAAAGTAAAAGAAGTGGTAAACATTGGAGACGAAGTGGAGGCTCGAGTCATTAAAGTTGATAAGGCTGAGCGTCGCATTGGACTGTCCATCAAAGCGGCTGCCTATACTGAGGAACAGCTTAAAAAGGAAACTGCTGCCTTCGATGCACTCAGGCCGAGTTCGGATCTTGTCGGATTGGAACAGGCTTTCCAAGTTGCTGAGGAATGGAGCCCAGGTGAGGAAGAGGAGCAGGAAAAAGAATAAAGAATTATCATTTAAATCTAATAAAAAAAGGCGCTTTTATATAAAGCGCCTTTTTTATTTATTAGTAAATAAGTAGTCTTAAATTAAACTTTCCACTGGCCTCGGTAATCTCTAGTTAGCCATTTAGGATTTCCTGATTTGTCAGCGAAGGTGTTATTTTTTGGGTCCCATCTAATGATCTCACCATTGTAATATGCTTGATTCATGAGGTGGCAACAAATTGCAGATCGTGCTCCCACAATTTCATTTGTTATGGGTTTCTTACGGCTTTCTAGGCAAGCAAGGAAGTCTCTTATGTGGTGGTTGCTTTTATATAGTTTGGTTTTGGCATTATTGAGGAAACTCTTTTCAGCTTTTTGTAATGCGCTTCCCAGCGATCCGTCACCCCGTCTCTCAAATTTTGAGATTTCTTTCCCTTTGTAAGTGAAGGCAAAACGACCGCGATTAACTTTAACTTCACCATCAGCGCCTTGGAAATGGACTCCGAAACCATTCTTATGCGTGACAGTTGACCCATTAGAATAAACTAATTGTGCACCTCTTTTACTTTTTGATTTTTTCCAGTCCTGAGGTGGTTTAGCCTCGATGGGGCCAGAATCATCAGTTCCTAGTCCCCACTGAGCGATATCAATATGATGAGCGCCCCAGTCAGTAACCATACCTCCTCCATATTCCATATAATTGCGCCAAGCGGGAAAATGATTATGTATTCCGCGTGGACTAAGTACTGAGTTGTATCCTCTCAACGGACCAGGTCCGCACCATAGATTCCAATCTAGCCCCGGCTCCATTTTTTCTTCTTGTAAGTCACATGGCCTACCGGGATCTCCTACTGAAATATCGACATTATGGACTTTGCCGATCACTCCATTTCTTACTAATTCGCATGCGATCCGGAACTCGCTGGAAGATCGTTGCATCGATCCGGTTTGTAGGACCCTATTGTTTTTATTTACGGCCTTAATAACTTCAACGGATTCGTGGATGTTATGTGTTAATGGTTTTTCACAATAAACGTCTTTTTTATTATTTAGAGCGGAAATAGTGATTACAGAGTGCCAATGATCAGGCGTGGCAATGCATACCGCATCTATTCCTTGATCTTCGGTGATTTCTCTGAAATCAATGACTGCTCTACAATCAGAATTCTTATTGTGATTATTTACAATATTCTCTGCATTCTTGCGGCGGTTAGTGTCAACATCACAAACGGCAACGGCCTGAACTCCTTGCCCCATAAAATTCCGTAAAAGACCGCCATTTTGTTTTCCCATTCCAATGAAGCCCATGACAAGTTTATCGTTGGGCTTTGTTTTAGCAGCCCAAATATGTGATGGCAGTATGAATGGTCCAGTTGCAAGAGCTGTAGATTGAAGAAATTTACGACGAGATGTCTTTAGCTTTTGATATAGTTGCGGATTCATTTGATTTTTTGTTATTGCTTTTATTTGCGTTCTTTGACTGAAAAATACGGTATCGTAAAGCTTCTAAGAATAAAATCAGTTAATTATTTAATATTAATGCTTCGCGACTTGCTGTAGGCGTTCATTACCCTAACTTAAAAGCGGTGACAGCTAAACAATCTCAGCCAACATCCTCGTTTTCCATTGGAAATGATGAAATGAGTTCTGTGCATTTTGACGGAAATTCACCGATTTTTATTTTGGGGCCATGTGTTATAGAAGGAGAAGAGTTTATTTGGGAATTGGCGAGGAATCTTAAAACTATATCTCTCGAAATCGGTATTCCTTTTATTTTTAAGGCTTCATATGATAAAGCGAATCGCACCGCATCTGATTCTTTCAGGGGTCCGGGAATCGTAGAGGGCTGTCGTATGCTCTATGAAATTGGCAAAGAATTAAATGTTCCAGTCACTACCGATGTTCATACCGTTGAAGAAGTTGAAAAGGCCTCAGAAAAAATTGATCTCTTACAGATTCCCGCCTTTTTATGTCGGCAAACTGATTTAATTTATGCTGCGGGCCGGAGCGGCAGGGCTGTGAATGTAAAGAAGGGTCAATTCCTTGCCCCGTCGGATGTAATACCCATTGCTGATAAGCTTCGTTCTGTTGGCTGTGATAATTTTCTATTTACCGAAAGAGGAACTACGTTTGGTTACAATAATCTTGTTGCAGACATGCGTTCACTATTCTGGATGAGGAAAGAGGGTTGCCGAGTAGTTTTTGATGCAACGCATTCGGTTCAAAAGCCTGGAGGACTAGGTGATAAATCATCAGGTGATGGTTATTTGGCACCTGTCCTTGCAAAGGCAGCTGTGGCGACAGGGTGTGATGGAGTTTTTATTGAAACACATCCAGATCCTGATAAGGCCAAGTCAGATGGACCAAATCAAATACCACTTAATGATTTATCCCCTGTATTAAAAACACTTGTAGCAATTCATGGAATTGCTTCATCGGGTTCAATGGAAAAAAATAATGTGTAATGATCATTTTTCAGGGCAGAGTTCTTTTATATAAATTTGGAATTTTATGTTTTTGGTGGTTTTTCCCGTCTGCTGTTATTGCAGATGATTTTGAGGGGACTCCCGAGCAATCTAATCGGGGATTAAAGGCTGCTAAATTCATGCCTATTAATAAGCCTAATATCCGAATTAAAATCCCTCAATTTAAGGATGGTAAATTAGATTGTGTGATTAGTGCTGAGGAAATGACCCGCATCACAGATGATGACGTGAGATTAAAAGGAATGAATATTGATTTCTATGACAATTCGAATAGGGAGATGCAGGTTTATTTTAAGAGTGCTACTTATAGCCTTGTAAGGAATAAGCTTAAAAGTAAGGAGGTGACCCAAGTCAGTAGGCCTGATTATTTTACACTTACCGGTGAATCCATGGAGTTTGATGTTGATAAGCGACAAGGAAGAATGATCGGGAAAGTGAGAATGGTTTTACATGATTCTGATACATCTGTTAATAATAATGAGCAAATAGTTACAAGTAGGCCCTATAGCTTCCCTGTTCTAAACGCTGTTCGTTTAATGTCTGAAGCTATACAAAATGGAAGGGGGAAAGAGTGAAAAATAAATATTTCATCAAATTGATTTTTATAATTTTTCTCATTCCGTATTTTGCTACTCAGGGCAAAGAGAACGTAACTGAGTCAAAGGTTAAAAAGGGCCAGACATCTAAAAAAAGCGGCGGTTCTTTTGCTGAAGCGATGAAGGAAATTGAAGAGGTGAGGAAGCGAGATGCGGCAAAAGAAATTTTACGGATTAATAAAAAGATCTCCGTTGATCGATTGCACGAGGATTTACGCAATTCTGTGCGTAATGCATCAGATAGACTTGATGATGAAGCCATTGAAAAAATCAAATCTAAGATTTCATCAGCCGAGGCCTTTGCAGAGAATTTACTTAATAGCGGCAAGAAGAATGAATCTGAATTGGAAGGGATTAATGTTCGGGAAAAGAATGAATCTCAAGAGGTGATTCCAATTGAACAAGATGCAGGAAAATTGCCGACCCCGCCAGATCTCCATAGCGAGAATGCAGATAAAACTAATCCTGAAAATAATCCTTCATCAACATCATTACCTGAAAGGGTTAGGGCGCCTAGGGTGAATAATTCAGAGACAGTAATTGAGGCGGATGGTCGGCTTATTTTTGATGGTAACAGCAGCCTTGGTGATGAGTTTCAAGTTGTAATATTTGAAGATAATGTGGTCATGAAAAATCCTGAATTTGTTATGAAAAGCGATCGGCTCGAAGCTCGGTTCAGGAGGTTTGATAAGAATAATAAAAAAGGAAAAGGTGCAGGGGATTTGCGTAATACTGGAGGAGGCCGTTTGGAGTTAGCTGAAGCAACTGGTAGAGAAGTGATAGTTACAAGGGCTTTATCTGAGAATGAAGTGCAAGTCGCAAAAGCGGGCAAAGTGACATACAGGGCCAAGGATGATCAGGATACGAAGAGTTTTGATGAAGTGATATTGGAAATTTATCCTAGCGTTCAGCGAGGTCAGAATCGAGTCATAGCAAAATCAATTGGAACTCGAATTATTTTAAAAGGAGATGAAATGATTGTCGAGGGGCCTGTCAGGACCCAAATAGTTGGAAGTGGTTTTTCTGATTCTGAGGAAGATTCAGATAGCGAATTGGAATCTAAATCTAAAGGGGCCAATAAGCAGACAATTATTGATGCTGAGAAGGGGGCCGTATTTAACCGGATGAAGTCAGGCACGAAAACTCGTGAACTTTTCTTTGAAGGTAATGTTTCAGTGACAGATGCAGGATTTGATCTTTCTTCTGAGAAATTGACAGCATATATGAGTCCTTTTACTAATAAAGGAGTGATTGATAAAGCAGTGGCAGTAGGGGATGAGGATGGAAAAGTTCAAGTGCAACGCCGATCTGTGAATGGTGATGTTCAATTAGGTAAAGCCGGGAAAGTTACATTCATTGGTGATACTGAAGATATGGTCTTGGATGATTGGCCAGAAATTAGACTTAATGAACATTCCAGTATCGCAACGCGTCAAGATGCTCAAATCATTCTTAAAAGAGATGGCAGTGTGGTTTCAAGGGGCGTCGGCACAAAAATCATTAGAGAAAAAGCAGAGGAGTAGGATTGTTACTGCTGAATATAAGTATCAAGGAAATTGAAGATTAATTAAGTTTAGGTGGTAATAAGAGTATGTCTGCAGATGAAGACAATATCGCTAAGAGAAAACCAGTTGCGGCTCGAGACATTATTCGCAACTCTAACGTTCCGAGTGTGGACGATTTACTTACTGAAGAAATTGGCAGTTCAGTTTCCAGATTTGATGAGCGGAACCATAAATCTAAATTGGTTGACCGGCTTATGGAGACTGAAGGTCTGATTAAAATTTATGATGATCGGCGGGTCGTTGATGGTGTTGATATTCATGTAAAAGAAAAAGAAATTGTGGGACTTCTCGGTCCTAATGGTGCGGGTAAGACGACTTCGTTTTATATGATAGTTGGCCTTGTGCGGCCTGACCATGGCCAGGTTTTATTTGATGGTATTGATGCAACTAGGCTTCCGATGCATCAGAGGGCGCGCTTAGGGATGGGATATTTACCGCAAGAAGAATCAATTTTTCGTAAGCTTACAGTTTATGAGAATTTAATGGCTGTTCTTGAGACTAGACCGCTGAGTTTTGCTGAAAGAAAAGAAAATTGTTATTCTTTAATGAAACGTTTTGGCATCGAGAAATTAGCCGATAATCTGGCAATTACTTTGTCGGGTGGTGAAAAGAGGAGGCTAACTATAGCACGGTCTCTAATTACAAATCCGAAGCTTTTAATGCTTGATGAGCCTTTCTCTGGAGTTGACCCAATTGCGGTAGGTGAAATACAGGAGATTGTTTGCCAACTAAAAGAGGAGGGATTGTCTATTCTTGTTACTGATCACAATGTGCGTGAGACATTGGGAATTGTTGATCGAGCTTATATGATTTATGAAGGTAGAGTTTTAATGGAAGGTTCACGCGATGATTTAGTCAATGACCCTGAGGCAAGAAAATTATATTTAGGGGAACGCTTTAAAATGTGAGAATCTATTTTTCTTTTTTTATTATTACGAGCATTCAATCATGGGTTAAATAGTCTATTGATTTAATATGGCTGACAAAAAAAAATCAAATAAGAGGCGTCATGAACTTTCGGTCGGAGAGTTTTATGAGCGTTATGGGAATGAGTTGGGATTATCACTACAAGGTTCTGATGTGGGCTTTGGCCGTCTCATCAAGGAGCCTGCAATTAATCGGCCGGGTTTAGTCTTGGCGGGCTTTTATACCTATTTTGCATTTAAAAGAATTCAAGTAATTGGCAATTCTGAAAATTCGTATTTGAAAAGTCTAACGCCCTTACAAAGAAAAAAGCAATTTACCGATCTTTGTAGTCGGAAAATTCCCTGCATTGTTATTTCAAGAGGTTATGAAGTTGATCCGGAATTGTTGGAGATAGCGGAGAGTAAAGGTATATCCATTTTGAAAACAAAAATGATATCGATGAAGTTTATTAATGCCGCAACTATTCGCTTAGAATGGGATTTTGCTCCCATGACCAGTGAGCACGGGTGCATGGTCGATGTTCAAGGCATAGGTGTTATGGTTAGGGGAGATAGTGGGACTGGTAAGAGTGAATGTGTTCTCGGATTGATTGAGAGGGGTGCGAGTTTAGTAGCTGATGACATTGTTCGATATCGTTCTATTGAGGGGAGAGAACTTATAGGCACATCTCCGAGTATGGGTAGATTTCATATGGAAGTGAGAGGTTTGGGTATAATTAATGTTCCAAGAATTTTTGGGGTAGCCTCCATGAGGGTGGAAAAGCGATTGGATTTAGTGATTACTCTTAGATCTGTCGAAAAGACACAAGAAATAGAAAGGGTGGGGATTCGGAAAAAGAATTATGAAATTTTAAACATCAAAGTGCCCCATATCGAATTGCCAGTTGCTCCGGGGCGTGATATGGCGAGCCTGGTGGAAGTGGCGGCCCTTGACCAGAAACTTAAAACTTTCGGCCATGATAGCGCCATTGAGTTTGATAAGAAATTGTTGAAAACTATTGCGGAAAAGAGGATAGGTTAATTTAGTTACTTAATGGGAATTTTATATTAATTAATTCCCTGTTTATCTGATGGCTGGAAATACAAATTCTAATAAGCAAAAGTTCATTATCAGGAACAAGCTTGGATTGCATGCACGTCCAGCTGCTATGTTTGTTAAATTAGCTAACACTTTTCAATCTGAGATATGGGTGGAATTTGAAGAGGATGAAGTTAACGGGAAAAGCATTATGGGGCTAATGATGTTGGCAGCTCCATCAGGAAGTGAAATTTACGTCAGTGCAAAAGGGGAAGATGCTGAGGTTGCATTGTTAGCTCTTGGGAATCTTGTCGAGGGAGGGTTTGAGGAAAGTTAAATATTCTAATGGTATATGGTCCATAAATATATGGATTTGGATTAATTTTGATATAATTGATGGTTCCAGAAGATCACGATGGGTTAGAAAATGCTGAAAAAAGATTTTCAGGTATAGGGGTTTCGTCTGGAATTGCTTTAGCTCATGCTCATGTAAGGAATAATTATTTCGTAGAGCCTGACAAATATATAATTGATGATGAGGCAAAAGATGAAGAGATCTCACGATTGGAAAAAGCAATTGCAGGAACAAAGGAGCAGATAGGTTCACTCAAGGATCAAGTTCGCGAAGCTGCTGGTAGTGAGGGAGAGGAAAATATTTTCGATGCTCATTTGCTAGTGCTTGAAGATAAGGTCGTTCTTGATGAGGTCCGGAAAAACGTACGAGAAGATAACTTCAATATCGAATATGCTTTTTATAAGACAATGAGTCACTACATTGAGGCTCTCAGAAAAATCGGTGATCGTTATTTGCGTGAAAGAGTTGTTGATGTAGAGGATGTGATGAGACGAGTTCTTCGTAATTTGGCATCAGGTGAGAAGGCCGAATATAGTGCTCGACACGATCACGTTTTAGTGGTTCCGGAATTGACTCCTTCAGATACGGCTCAGATGAATCATTCGTTGGTTCAAGGTTTTGCAACTGAGATTGGTAGCTATACATCTCACGCTGCTATTATTGCACGGTCCCTTGGATTACCTGCAGTTGTGGGGATTAACAGGTTTTGCGAGGAGGTGCATACTGGGGATCAATTATTAATTGATGGTTATAATGGTGTTGTTGTCATTAATCCTTCTGCAAGCACACTTTCAGAATATGAAATTCTGAAGAAGGAAAAAGATAAGCTCAGAGAAGGGTTGGAGGAATTTATCAATAAAGATGCAGAGACAAAGGATGGTCGGGAAATTATATTATCGGCAAATATTGAATTTGCTTATGAATCCGATCTGGCCAAAAAGAATGGTGCTAAAGGAATCGGATTGTTTCGGACGGAATTCTTTTATATGAATACTTCCGGTGCTCCGGATGAGGAAGAACAGTTCCAAACTTACTCAGAAGTTGCTGACACTGTAGATCCCAATACAGTCATAATAAGAACACTTGATATTGGCGGAGACAAGCTCCAGAACAATTCAATCAAACCTGAACTGAATCCCTTTTTGGGTTGGAGGGGAGTTCGGGTGAGTCTTGATCGACCTGAATTATTTAAGGTCCAATTACGAGCAATATTACGGGTTGCGGCTGTTTCAAAGGTCGGAATAATGTTTCCAATGATTTCAACATTGAAGGAATTGAAACAAGCGAAAGAACTGCTTAATGAGGCTGAAAATGAGTTGATAGATGCGGGAGTTACTTATGAAAGGCCAGCTGAGATTGGAGCTATGATTGAAGTTCCTAGTGCAGCCCTTATTGCGGATCAGTTAGCCAAGGAAGTTGATTTTTTTAGCGTTGGGACTAATGACCTCATTCAGTACACTATGGCAGTTGATCGCATTAATGAAAGAGTTTCGGACCTATACCAACCTCTAAATCCTGCTGTTGTGAGGTTGCTCAAGGAAACTATTAATGCTGGACATGATGCGGGTATATGGGTCGGTGTTTGTGGTGAGATGGCCTCGGATCTATTTTTCACGCCACTTCTTATTGGATTGGGATTTGATGAGTTAAGTGTGGGGGCTCCACGAGTCCCTGCAATTAAGCATGCGATTCGGAGTCTTGATTACGAAGTTTGTAAATCTATGGCCGAGGCCGCTCTTTGTGATGCAAGTCCGGATCAGATTTTTAGAAGATGTGAGAAGATTGCACTTGAGAGTTATCCTGAAATGCTTGGTTGATGATTAATTATAGAATTATATTTTTATTGCTATGTTTAATTATTAGCTCCTCCGGCGCTGATGCTCAATTATTTGGTAGAGGAGGTGGAATAAGTTTGACTGAGGTTGCCAAATTGACTCATAGCCCGGGAGGAATGACTATAACCCCAAAAGGGAGTATTATATTGAGCCTGCATCAGTATCAGAATACTGATGAACGTGTAGTGGAAATTACTACTAGTGGTGATGTCCTTTCATTTCCTAATAGCGATATTAGTCAGGGAAAGAAAGGATCCCCATTTGCTCTTGATGCCGTTCTTGGTTTGCAATGTGATGAGCGAGGCGTTGTATGGATGTTAGATAATGGCCGGCGAGGTGAGAGTATCCCGAAAATTGTTGGTTGGGATACAGATGATAATAAGTTGGCAAAAATCATTTATATTCCTCCCCCTGCGACAACTGATTCTTCTTTTCTAAATGATTTGGCTGTTGATCCTGAAGAGCCGTATATTTATCTTACTGACCCAGCTTCTGGTAAGGATGCGGCTCTTATTATTGTTAATATAGAAACGGGATCTTCTAGGCGTGTTTTGGAAGGTCACTTTACTGTAATTCCTGAAGAATTAGATATTGCTGTTGATGACACTTCATTAGTGGTTAAGAGATCGGATGGTAGTTTTTTAAAGCCACAATATGGTGCCGGCCCTATAGCTATTGATAGGAAAGGGCAATGGTTATATTACGGTCCATCAGCGGGTAAGACTTTGTATAGAATTAGTACCGATCATTTGCGCGATCTTACCTTGACCAAGAATGAACTGAATTCTCGGTTTCAAGCTTATGCTCCTAGGCCCCCATGTGATGGAATTTCAATAGATTCTAAAGATAACATTTACATATCGGATGTTATGAAAAAAGCCATTGGTGTAATAAAATCTTCCACTAAAAAATATGAAGTGTATGAAACTGATGATAGGTTTCTTTGGCCTGACGGATTATGTTTTGGTAATGATGGCAAATTATATTTTTATGCTAGCCAACTACATTTGACAGCCCCTTATAATGAGGGGAAGAATTTAACCAAATCCCCATTTCATATATATAAACTTAAGGCATTGGCATCCGGTACCGTAGGGAAATAATATGACATATTTCTCCTAGAGCCGGCTAATAACTGTTTGCCGAGAAACGAAGGGCAGTTTTATTATGGTTTAATGAAAACTGTAATAGCCATTCTTTTTTGCATCAGTTTCCCCCTCATGGGCGCAGATGATGGACGATGGATTGACCCTGCCGATCCGACAATTCCAATCGACTTCACGCTTCAGGGTGAATACACAGGTACATTTGGGAATGGTGGTAGGTTGGGTTGCCAGGTCGTTTCATTGGGATCTGGTATTTTCCAGGCCGTGATTTACTTAGGTGGGCTACCAGGGGCTGGATGGGACAGGAAAGACCGAAGCATTATGGACGGTAAGCTCATTTCTGAGGGCATCCTTTTCACTGCGGCTTCCGGCAAGCGTGCGCATGTTGCGGCAACTCGCGGTCGTGAAAAGAACCCCTGCTCTACGCGCGTTTCACTTCTCAAGGAATTTCCACCTAAAGGGCACAAGCGATGCAGTGCGAGGGTATCCGGCAACATCATGACGGGGGAGATGAATGGTGAACCTTTCAGCCTGAAGAAAACTACCCGAAAAAGTCCCACCCTAGGGCAGAAGCCACCAGCCAGGGCAATTGTTCTGTTTGATGGCAAGCACATGAAGGAATGGACAGGGGGTAGCATCCACAAAAAATTTGCCACCCTAATGCCGATACCCGGTAACCTAATGTCGCGTCGTAATTTCCATGACTATACGGCACACCTTGAGCTTCTGTTGCCATATCAGCCGGCTTATCGTAGCCAGGACCGAGGCAATAGTGGATTTTACCAAGTCCATGACTACGAAATCCAAATTCTTGACTCCTTTGGTATGGATGGTAATCACAATGAATGCGGTGGTATTTACAGTCACAAGGGGCCGGACGTGAACATGTGCCTGCCACCGCTTGTGTGGCAAACCATTGATGTGGAATTCACCAATGCCGTGGTAAAGAACGGAAAAAAAATCAAGGATGCGGTTATTACGGTGCGCCACAACGGTGTGATCATCCACGACCGTTTTGAGATTCCCGGTAAATCTAAGTATGGCGTACGGCGCACTCCGCAGGGATTGGCTGGACCATTGATTCTGCAAAACCACAAGGAGCCACTACAGTTTCGAAACATTTGGGTGTTGCCCCATGGAGAGACTCCGGCTTTGTCTGTGAATAATTTATCAAAGTCGAAGCCCGCCAAGAAGCCATTGCCCTCAATGACTGCCGAAGCTAAGGCGATGCTAGGCAAATGGCACATTCGTTTTAGTAATAATGACAATAAATACGTGTTGAACCTGAGCCCAGATGGGCGGAGTCACTTGGCGCGTGCGGGCGCAGCATGGGACGGCATTTGGAGCATCAAGAGCGACATACTGACAGTGACTAATCCACACGATGTCATACGCATAAATTTGACGCCAAAGGAAAGCGTATATACTGGAAAGAACAATTTCGGCTCTGCGCGTCTCTCAAGGCGGGAAGTTCCCGCTTTCTAGGTCCAGGCTGGTTTCACCATTTTTTGTTCTGGAAAACATAGAGAAGATTGTTAAACTTTATCTGCACAGAGTTGAAATCCTGAACTCTTTAAAATGCTCACGTGGCGGAATTGGTAGACGCGCTAGATTCAGGTTCTAGTGGGGGCAACCCCGTGGATGTTCGAGTCATCTCGTGAGCATATGTTATATAGACAGTCTTAGGTGAGGTTATTAGCAGCTAATAAGACTTAAAAAATCTCCCTCTAAGAATCTTCAAGTAGCACATCAACTAGAAGAAAGATCTAAACTTATGATAGATTCTTGCTCCTTGATAAAGAATAGCTCCTAATATTGGAATAAAGACAATAACAAGACTGCCAACAATACGATCCATGCTAGACAGTTTGTTGTTTCTAATACAATGAACCAAACAAAATAGAGGACGTAAAACAAGCAATACAACAGGTATAACAATATAGAATATAAAAAAGGCCCATTCATCTCCCTCTTGCATTGCAAGATAACTGCATAATGAATTGGTAATCATAAAAGAAATATATCAGCTCCTAACACATTGATGCAAATCGCATCTAATAAATAGATGCACGTCTGGTTTGCGAGTTCGCATCAGTAGACCTGATGCTATGTTTGGTTAGTATTACACGATTAAAGCCATAATGAATCTTATCTCGGTGAGAGAGTGAGTGCATAAAGTAAATCGGGGCAGTTCAATTTATTCTGCTTCTAATTTTATATAAGTTTATCTTATATAAGTAAGAGTATCGGAATAGACTCGCTAGTTAGTCTTATATAAGTCCTGGGAAAACTAAGAATAGCTAGTAACGAAGTAGCACATCAAGTAGCACATTGTTTTAGAGACAGGCGGTAACAGGAGGGGACTAACTAAGACATAGATCCTTTTAAAAAAAGGAAGTGAAGACAACGGAGGACAGCGTTAGACAATTAGAGTCGATTCAGGTTCTAGTGGGGG
>PBLS01000076.1 GCA_002721825.1 Magnetovibrio sp. | reverse complement strand
CGTTGAGGTCCGCGAGCGTTAATTTACCCGCACCTGCAGTGAGTGTGGTTACATAGTCTTTAGTAAACGTAAGTCGTGTCTTTAGCGTCGCGATATTAGAGCCCAGGACCTGAGCGTTAGAGCGCAACGTGGTTAAATCCGCATTTAACGAGATGACACGGCTATTTAATTCGGTTGTGTAGCCAATACCAACTGATCGAAGAGCATCCGTTTCTGCCACTGTAACTGAAGTTCCAGTCAGCACCAAGAAGCCATAGCCAAGGGCTGAAAAATCAGTACCAGCCGCAGAGATATAGGCAGATAGCTTTGCCATACCGGCACTAAGACCAGACCCCGCACTTGCCGCGCTCATATTGGTACCTGCACTTGCCGCGCTTAAGCCACCCGTAATCATAAAGAATTGAATTGAAGTGCCTAAGGCATATTCTCCTGCCGTTATAAAGCTACCCGAGAGTCCGCCGTAGTCGTCTACGGATGAACTGACACCTACCGTAAAGGTGACCCCACCATAACGTAGCGTAATCGTATCGCCTGCAGAGTAGGTTTGTGCAGTTTGACCTGCCACGGTTACCGAGATGTTGGCTAGGTTAGCGGTAGTGATACAGGCAGCAACTTCGGAAGCTAAATTACCACCAGCAGTATCTGCTGAACTAAATGTACCCGCCGTGACATTTGGGGTATTGAAAATTTCGCCGGTATTAGCCGACAAAGTGGCTATACTAAGGCCATATTGATCAGAGCTAATATCAGTAGATTTTACTTCGAGTACACTGGCCGTATCATTCGAGAAGTTTACCGTCAGCGTACTTCCGGTACCATTGACCATATTCAGACCTTGGTAGGTCGCATCCAGCGCCAGATTGTTAATCTGTGTCTTTAGTTCGTTATATTGCGTAATAATATTTTCAAGCTCGGCAGTTGTAGTTGAAGACTTCGCATTCGTTGCAAGACCTTTCAACTGATTGACGAGGCTTGTAACACCAGTGATAGCATCCGTAGCTGCTGTCAGAGTGGAAATGCCCTGATCAATCCCTTGTTTTTTGTCGGTAAAGTCCGTTGCCCGATCGGTGAGGCCCTTTGCTTGGAAAAAGTTCACCGGATCATCTATCGCCTTCGCAACCTTCAAGCCCGTGGACAGACGCTGTTGCGTTCGAGCAATGAGATCGGATGTACTCTGTAGCGAGAGAAGATTTTGCCGCACTGCAGCAGTAAGTGTAACGTTTGACATTTATAAACTCCATTCTAGAGCGTTGACGTCGAGGTGTTCTTACCCCGTTTCAGTATGGCGGTACTTTCTAGTAACCAAACTGAAATGAAAGCACACAACCGTGCTTCCCTGGCGGACCGTATAAATATAAATTCAATAAAAATCAAGGGATTTTTTTATACACAAGCTAATTTACCAACCCTGATAATAATTAGACATACATTACTACTACTATTCATCCTTATAATATTGCTTATTGAAATTTAGATAATTTTGTATTGGCTTGAGTAATTTCGAAACTTTAAACAGCGAATTTTATGCTGATTTAATAATATTTCTTTAAGTGTTTGATGCTAAACTTAGCCATAAGTTTTAGATAGCATTTAAAGTATTAAAACTGAGGCAAAGGGTAAGTGAGCTTTATGTCGGATGATACAAACGATCTCAACGATGAGGAATAGGTATCGGTAGCTATAGAACGCTTTATAGCTATGTGGGAAGAGGCTACCAAACTTGGAGTCCGAGAGGATGTAATTGGAATGATAGCGCTTTCTGCTACCGCTAACAATTTGGTCAAAATTTTTGGTCAGGAGTCAGCAACAGGGTTACTACAGCGGACATTGGATAACGTTAAGGCTGGACAGTTCGATATAGAAGATGAAGGTTCCCCCGTAGCGAATTAGACCCTTGATTAAAGATATAATTAATTTCTCATAAGGATACTGGCCATGAAACCGGAGCATTACGATAGCCTGGACGGAAAATCGGTATTGGTTACAGGTGGTACGGGATCCTTTGGTAAAGCATTCGTTCGAAGAGTTCTTGAGAAACATAAGTTGAGGCGACTAATTGTCTACTCAAGGGATGAACTAAAGCAATTTGAAATGCAGCAGCAATTTTCGCAAGAGAATTACCCCTGTATGCGTTATTTCATTGGCGACGTTCGCGATAAAAACCGATTAGAATTAGCTTTGCGTGATGTTCAAGTTGTCGTTCATGCAGCTGCTATGAAGCAGGTGCCCGCTGCTGAGTATAACCCTAGTGAATGCATTCATACGAATGTATTAGGAGCTGAAAATTTGGTCATGGCTTCGATTACAAGTGGCGTGGAAAGGCTGATTGCCCTCTCCACGGATAAAGCGTGTAATCCCATAAACTTATATGGTGCAAGTAAACTTGCGTCCGATAAAATTTTTGTTTCTGCAAACCGATTAAGCGGTATTGAGGGTACTGTATTTAGCTGTGTACGTTATGGTAATGTGCTTGGCTCGCGCGGCAGTGTCGTACCTGTATTTGAGCGTCTAATTAATGATGGCGTCACAGAACTCCCAATAACTGACGCGCGCATGACCCGTTTTTGGATTACGCTTCAATACGGTGTAGAATTTGTGCTTTCGTGCTTAAAAACTATGCGTGGGGGTGAAATTTTTGTGCCTAAAATTCCGAGTATGTCCATAGTCGATGTGGCGAAGACAATGTTACCAAAAATGAGGCCTAATATTATAGGGATTCGACCGGGTGAAAAGCTTCATGAGGTTATGATAACTGAGGATGATGCCCGAAATACAGTCGAGCTTCCCGACCGTTATATTATAGAACCCAACCCTATTACGCGACCTAGCCATCTAGATCGCGAGAACGCTATGTCTGTTGAAGATGGGTTTCGGTATTCGAGTGATAATAATAATGATTGGTTGGATGCTGACCAATTACGTCACTTGATAGCTGAGTCAAGGTAACTGGAGAGTAACTTGAAGGCGACGGATCGGCCGTTCCTTCCCTACGGGCGGCAACTCATTGAAGAGGAAGAAATTGATGCTGTTACGTCTGTCTTGCGGAGTGACTATCTTACCACAGGCCCAATTGTAGAGGCATTTGAGGAGAAGTTAGCGTCAACAACTGGTGCTCTCCATGCAATTTCGACCAGTAGTGGTACCGCTGCGTTGCATATAAGTGCTTTGGCTATCGGTTTAAAGCCGGGCGACATCGCTATCGCACCGAGTATGACGTTTCTGTCAACAGTGAACGCAGCACTTTATGCAGGTGCCGATGTTGTTTTCGCAGATGTCGACCCTGACACAGGCTTGATGACAAGCGAGGGCTTAGAAAAAGCCCTCCATTCAGCTGGAGAAAGGGCGCGCGCCTTATTTGTTGTTCATCTGAACGGTCAGACAGCCAATATGGCAGGATTGGCACAAGTACCAACATTTGACCGTTTGAATGTTATAGAAGATGCTTGCCATGCGTTAGGGGGAATGCATTCTGATCTCGACGGAAAGATGGTAGCTGTTGGCAGCAATGCCTTTGCTCAAATGTCTATATTTTCCTTCCATCCAGTTAAAACTGTGGCAATGGGTGAAGGCGGGGCTATCACTACAAATGATATTAAGTTGGCAACACGTCTCCGAACACTACGTAACATAGGCATGACACATGACCCTGCAAGCTTTCAAAGTAGGGATCAGGCCTTTGATAGTCATGGAAGCGCTAATCCGTGGTATTATGAGATGGCAATACTTGGGCTAAATTATCGTGCCAGTGCAATACATTGTGCGATAGGAATGACTCAATTGGGGAAGTTACGCCGGTTCGTTGATAAACGCTCTGCGTTGGTTCGGCGTTATCGAGAACGGTTAGCAAAGCTGGCACCCCTTATCAGGCCATTGCCAGAGGTCACTTGGTGCAAGCCTGCATGGCATCTATTTGTTGTACTAATTGACTTTGCCGCTTTTGGGTGCAAGCGGGCGGATGTTATGCGGGTACTTTATGAGCGTGGTATAGGAACTCAAGTTCATTACATTCCGGTACATCGCCAGCCTTATTATCGAGAAAGGTATGGAGACCTGGACCTCCCTGGTACAGATGCTTACTATGAAAAAGTCCTTTCGCTACCATTATTTGTCTCCATGACTAATGACGATGTTGATTTTGTAGTCAGCGAGCTGTGCTCAGTTCTTGGAGAGGTAAAATGATAGCTGCGGTAATCGTGCAAGCCCGCATGGCTTCAACTCGGCTTCCTGGTAAGGTACTGTTGCCTCTTGGCGATGGGACGGTTCTAGACCAAGTGCTCATGCGTTGCCAGGCCATTCGGGAAGTTGATCGCGTAGTTTGCGCAACTCCGGATACTCGCGATTGTGATACCATAGCTACAACTGCTGGGGCACATGGAGTGGACGTGTTTAGAGGTAGTACGGAAGATGTGCTAGCCCGTCACTTAGGCGCCGCTAAGGCAGTTGATGCGGATGTTATCCTACGCGTCACCTCAGATTGCCCAATGATTGACCCTGACGTTTGTACAGATGTGCTATCTTTGGTGCGGAATGGGGGAGCAGATTTTGCTTGTAATAATATGCCGCCTTTATGGCCACATGGTCTTGATTGCGAGGCGGTAACCATAGATTGGTTGGCACGTGCTGAGAGCGAAGCGACGGATAGCTATGCGCGTGAGCATGTTATGCCCTGGATCCGAAACCATGCCGACGTAAGGAAGGTAAATTTAGTTGGGCCGGGAGGAAATGCGACTGATCAACGCTGGACTATTGATGAGCAATCTGATTATGAATTTCTAAGAGCTATATGGCCACTCTTGCCAGCTGGGCCAGAAGGGTGGGCTTATCGAACACCCCTTGATATCGTTAACACGCATCCTGGCTTGACTTCTATCAATGCTGGAAAGGGTAGACTGACAGAATGGATAAAATCCATTGTGGGGGACGGGTTGTGATCAGGCCTTCAAAGCGATGTGCGATTTTTCGATTTGATGCTGGTCCGGAAATTGGGGGAGGCCATGCCCTTCGCTGTTTGGCCCTAGCGGAAACGCTTATGCGTTCAGGCTGGATGTGTCGATATGCAATAGGCCCTGGTTCTATTAATGCGGTGCAGCAATTAATGCCTTATGAAAAATATTGTTTCCAACTTTCTGGAAAACCTGAAAGCGAGATTAATGAAATCGAAGGTTATCTTAAGGGTCGTAAATGTGACCTTTTTGTCGTTGATCATTATGGGCGTGACATTCATTTCGAACGTTTATGTCGCACTTTTGCAAAATATATTATGGTTATCGATGACATGGTTAATCGATCCCATGATGCTGATTATCTACTAAACCAAAATCTTGGGAGTTTAGCTTCAAGCTATAAAACCTTGGTGCCAGGAACTTGTCGTTTTTTTATTGGACCGCAGTATGCTCTTTTGCGACCTGAATTTTACCTGAATCGATTAAAGTCTCTAGCTCGACGTCAACACGAGCGCGCAGTACAGCGTATTTTGGTTTCTTTCGGCTTATCGGAAACGTGCAGATTTACGGAACGGGTGGTTAAGGCTTTAGCAAATACGTCGTATAGTGGATATATCGATGTTGTTGGTTCTGGGGAGGAATTTCGCAAATCTGCAGTTTTTTCCGAATCAAAAAAAACCAGACCTCGAATAAGAATACTGCGAGATGTTGATGACATAGCAGTATTGATGCGTGACGCGGATTTAGCTATTGGTGCCGCAGGTTCAATGTCGTGGGAGCGGTGTACACTGGGATTGCCATCGCTAGTCACAGCAATTGCTGATAACCAGCGTACTATTGCGCATGCCCTTTTTAAGGCAGGGGCCGCGGATGTTTTCGATTTTGATATGGCTAACGAGGATGATGGTCTAGCAAAATCTTTAGCTAAAATTCTTATAGATAGGAAGCGTGTTAAACAAATGAGCACTATCGCAGCGGATATATGTGATGGATTGGGCTGTGAGAGGGTGACGGAGGCACTTGGGTTATGAACGATCATGACTGGTGGCATAAGCCGAGACGGGTATCAATTGTTGTGGATAATCCCAGTTGGGTCCTGCCATATTGTCAGGAGCTCGTAGAGACACTTAACACACGTGGAGATACAGCCCAGTTATGTCTTGATCATGATCAAATTCAGCTTGGAGATATAGCTATTTTCATAGGTTGTGTAAAAATCACACCTACTGATATTTTGGCACGCAATCAGCACAACCTTGTCGTGCATGCCTCTAACCTGCCAAAGGGCCGAGGTTTTTCTCCTATGACCTGGCAGATTATAGAAGCTAAGAACGTCATTCCTTTATGTCTAATCGAAGCCCATGATGAGGTTGATTCTGGTCCAATAATAATTTGTGAAGAACTCTCTTTCCAGGGACATGAGTTATTAGAAGAACTACAATCATCGCTTGGCGAGGCACAGATAAATATTGTGCTTCGTTATTTAGGACAAGATAGGCAGCCGAAGGGTCGTGCGCAGATTGGCGAAAGCACTTATTATCCGCGCCGGTATCCGCGGGACAGCAAACTCGATCCCCATGTTTCGATTGCGAATCAATTCAATTTATTACGTGTAGTGGATAATGAGAAGTACCCAGCATATTTTGAGTTAAAAAACTACCAATACAAGCTTGAGATAAGCAAGATAACTGAGGGTCCAACGTCTCTATCCTCTCTTAAGATTGGGGAACGGACTATTGGTCCAAACCAGCCTCCTTATATTGTAGCAGAGATGTCCGGCAATCATAATGGTGACCTTAATAAAGCCTTTAAATTGATGGATGCCGCAGCTGAAGCGGGTGTCGATGCCGTTAAATTACAAACTTATAGAGCTGATACCATCACCATTAATCATGATGGAGCAGATTTTAAAATTAAGCAAGGCTTGTGGAAAAATCGAACGCTTTATGATCTATATGAAGAAGCACACACCCCTTGGGAGTGGCACGAAAGCTTGTTTAAGCACGGGCGCGACCTAGGCATTGAAATTTTCAGTTCGCCTTTTGATACTACTGCGGTCGATTTTCTAGAGGGATTTGATACACCAGCCTATAAAATAGCATCGTTCGAATTAACGGATCCTGAATTGATTCGGCGGTGTGCTGAGACAGGCAAGCCATTAATTATATCGACAGGAATGGCAAATCGCCAAGAGATTCGAAACGCTGTTGATATTGCACGCGACTCAGGGTGTGAGCAGCTAATTTTACTTCATTGTGTTAGCGGCTATCCAACAGAGCCAGCCGATGCAAATCTGAATACTCTACCTGATTTGTTCACGCGTTTTAATGTTATTCCAGGGCTTTCTGATCATACGCTTGGGACTGCCGTATCCATAGCTGCTATTGCATTAGGAGCAAATTTTATTGAAAAGCATTTCACTCTTTGCCGGGCAGATGGAGGTCCAGATGCCGAGTTTTCCTTAGAGCCAAAAGAGTTAAAAGAATTAGTAAATGGTTGTCGGATGGCGTGGGAAGCTTTGGGACGTGTCCATTACGATTTAAAAAGTAGTGAGGAGGGTAATCAAGTATTTAGACGTTCTCTTTATGTTGTAGCAAATGTTGATGAGGGGGAACCGCTTACAATTAAAAATATTCGCTCAATTCGGCCAGGTTTTGGTATCGCCCCTAAATACCTGGAGACAGTTTTAGGGTGCGCAGCAACGCGAGCTCTAACTCGCGGAGAACCATTACGGTGGGATATGATTGAGAGTAATCCATGACACTCAAAAGGAGGATCTATGCTACTATAGAGGCTCGTATGACATCCAGCCGCCTTCCTGGCAAAGTTTTGATGCAAGCCGCAGGTAAACCTATGCTCGAACATATGATTGAACGGATATCCCGGGCGCAAATGCTGGATGGGATAGTTGTTGCCACTACTAAAAATAAAACCGATGATCCGATTGTCGAGTTAGCAGATAGAATGGGGGTTGGCTGTTTTAGAGGTAGTGAGGTGGATGTTTTGGGGCGCGTATTATGTGCGGCAAGGACAAACAATGTAGATGTAATTGTTGAAACTACTGGGGACTGCCCGTTGATCGACCCGTCGCTAATTGACCTTTGCATAAATAGTTTTTTGGATACAGATGTTGATTATGTTTCAAATATCTTACATCGGACCTTTCCTGTGGGTATGGATATTCAGGTTTTTTCGACCGACGTTTTAGCTGATGTGGCTAAACGTACGAGTGAACCCGATGATCGTGAACACGTTAGCTTATACATTTATCGACATCCTGAGATATACACACTCAAGAATATTCCAGCCTCAGATGAATTTGCGCGCGCGGATCTGAGTTTAACACTTGATACACAAGCCGATTTTGATTTGCTTCGAATTATTTTTGAGAAGCTTTACCCCGTAAACCCATTATTTGGGCTTTCTGAGATTATAGCTCTTATAGAAAGCAACCCGGACTTAACGAAGATCAATTCACACGTCCGGCGCAATCATGTCTGATAACTTGTCCGTACTGATTATTGGTTGCGGTGACATAGCAAGTGGATTTGATGAAAACGTTGGCACTGGTCCTATTCTATCCCATGCTGGCGCTTTTAAATCCGATGGTCGGTTTAAGATTGTAGCATGTGTTGAACCAAACGCTGAGCGCCGTGCAAAATTTATGGCAACCTGGGACGTAGAGGAAGGTTACCATGATCTAATGTCATGTCTTAATAAGCGTAACCATTTTGATGTTGTGAGCATCTGTGCACCGACGGAACATCATTGCTCTCTTTTAGACATCTTAATCAAAGCCCAAGTTCGCTGTATATTTGCTGAAAAACCATTGACGGATAATTCTGAGCGCTCGAAGGCTATTATTAAATCTTTTAAAAAAGCTGGGACATCGATTGCTGTGAATTATCTCAGACGTTGGGGAGGTTGGCTGGGTGAGTTACGCGAAGAGCTCCATTCTGGAGAATGGGGGAACCTGCAAGGCGTTGGGGGTCTCTATGCAAAAGGACTATTAAATTGTGGAAGCCATTTTTTTGATTTAGTGCACTATTTGATAGGGCCATTGGAGCCACGAACTATCTTAGGCCGAATTGATGATGGTCGAGTTAAAGATCCAACATTATCTGTATTTTTGGAAACAGAATTTGGTGCGCCGGTTAACCTTATTGGCACTAATGCAAATACTTTTTTTCCTTTTGAGGTAAGTTTAGTAATGGATAAAGGACAGTTATCTCTGGAAAACTTGGGGTTCGAACTGCGTAAGCGTAGGGTCGTTAGTCATAGCGTATATCGACATCAACAGACATTGGGTTGCGGAGACTGGCAGGCTACCGGTTTAGACAGCGCTATGATCAATGCAGTAAACAATATTTATGAACATTTAACCTTGGATGTACCCCTTGCTAGCAATGATAGCAACGCGCTTTATGCTGAGGAGCTTTGCGCAAAAATACTCGCGATGACAAAGGGCTAGGAAGGAGAAGGCCGTTGGGAAAATTGGCAATTTTAGGTGGGGAACCCGTCAGGAAGAAGCCGTTTCCAGGCTATAACATCATTGGTGAAGAGGAGCAGAACGCGGTGTCTGCTGTCCTCGATTCTGGCATTTTATCGCGTTATATTGGCGGTCAGCACCCAGACTTTATGGGCGGACCCGTGGTCCAGTCTTTTGAAGCAGCCTGGGCAGAAGCCTTTTCATCAAAACACGCTCTTGCTGTAAATTCAGCTACTAGTGGGCTGTATGCCGCTGTAGGAGCAGCGGGTGTGGGACCAGGAGACGAGATAATTGTTTCTCCTTATACCATGATGGCATCAGCTACAGCTGCTATAGTTTACAATGCTGTTCCGGTATTCGCCGATATTGACCCCAATACATTTTGCTTGAGTGTTGAAAGTATAAAAGAAAAGATTACGCCAAGAACAAGAGCTATAATAATTGTTCATATTTTTGGTCAGCCAGCCGATATGGATCCGATAATGGAACTGGCGAAATTCAATAATATTCTAGTTATTGAGGACGCCGCGCAGGCACCATTTGCTACGTATAAAGGTCAACCTGTGGGCACCCTGGGCGACATTGGTGTTTTCAGTTTAAATTATCATAAGCATATACATACGGGCGAAGGAGGTGTTGTTACCACAAATGACCCTGAGTTAGCAGAGAGGGTCAGTTTGATCAGAAACCATGCTGAAGCCGTTGTGGGCAAGAGAGGCACAAGTAATATAGTTAATATGGTTGGGTTTAATTTCAGAATGGGAGAAATTGAGGCCGCTATAGGCTTATGCCAGTTAAAGAAAGGGCCTTCTTTAGTTGAGCAAAGGTGTAAAAATATTTCCTTTTTAGAAAGAAAACTACGGGATATCCCCTTTTTGGCATTTCAAGAATGTGCTGAAGATGTCCGGCACGTATATTATGTACATCCCATAAAATTTAATGGTCAAGTTTCAGGTTTAAAGCGTGAAACTTTTGTTGCCGCAATTAAAGCGGAGCTTCCCGAAACGGAATTAAGAGAAGGAGAGGGAGCTCTAATAGGTGCTGGTTATGTTCGTCCAATCTATTTAGAACCGATGTACCAGCAAAAGATAGCCTTTGGAGAGAATGGGTATCCTTTCACTCACCCGTCTTATGACGGTACGGTAAATTACGAGAAGGGTATTTGCCCCGAGACAGAAAAGGCACATTTTGAGACGCTTATAACTCATGAAATGATGCGTCCTCCGATGAGTGAAGATGACCTAAACGACGTAGCTGCTGCATTTCACAAGATTAACGAAAATTTGCCGCAGTTGAGGGAATTTGAAACCAATAGTATTGGATCCTAAAACAGTGGCAGAGATTGTATTTGCTGCACATGATCCTGGCGGAGTACTGATGCTAGGAGCGGCAGTAGAAGCCGCTAGAAATAAAGGACATAATATTAAGCTTATCGGGACGGGGCCAGCCGGTATGATTTGGTCGAATGCTGGCTTTGCAGTAACAGAAGTTAACACTATTTATGATTTGGACAGTATTTTGGACTATTGTCCGGACCTGATAGCTACAGGGAGCGGTTTCGGTGATTTTGAACGCTCAACCTGGCAATGGGCCCGTCTGAATGCGTGTCCAGCAATCGCTTTGATTGACTCTTGGACTAGTATGGAACGTAGGTTTGCGACGTCTAATGGGTTTGAATTTCCGGATGCTATTGGTGTTATAGATACCGAGGCACGTCTTCAACTACATATAGAAACGGGTTGTCTTAAACCCGTACATATTATTGGACAAGCTCACTTATTGGAGCAAACCATACGTATAGAAAAAATAAGGAGAGAAAGGTATCACAAGGGAGGTTGTAAAAATTTAGTTTTTATTTCTGAGCCGATTGACAGCGATTATGGACGTACCGAACGAGGTTTTGATCAATTCCAAATCTTTGAGCTTTTTTGTAATGTGTCGGTTGACAACGGTGTATCTAAGCTTCTGCTTAAACCGCATCCAAGAGAGTGTGGAGCAAGATGGCAGCACTATATTGAGAATATCAAGGCTCAAAAGGGTATCGATATTGTTCTTTGTGAAGACCGCGCAGATGACTTGCTGTCCTGGGTCGATGGTGTAGTAGGTATGACAAGTATGGTGCTCTTAGAGGCACATTTACTGGGTATTCCGACTATGTCCATACAGGTAGGGCGTACAAAAATTGTTAATCCGGTAATTGAATTCCTTGATGAACCAATTCTCGAGTCCAGTGAAATCTCTAAGCATTTTTTAACTTTTATGGGGAAAATTGGGAAAATACAAAATGTACAGTCTCGGTTTAGTGCGATCATGTATGAAGCGGACAAAAGAGCCGTTGCGGCTATGGAAACGTTGATCGAATGTGATCAGGACTGATCCTGGGAACAGATCGGAAATGACTCTTTGGAGTAATAAATTGAATAGCGTTAATGACGATCTAAATATTATAGAACAGCAAGCTTTAACCCTAGCCGAAGCTGCTATTCAATTAGACCAAGCGAGGAGCTTAGAAGATAGAAATGCTCCTCTGGCACATGCTTTAGAGCATAATCTCCAGTTGTGGGTAGAACTTGGCGTTTTGGTAAAAGATCCAGAAATTCAGTTAACGGATAGCGTCCGTGAAAATATTTTAAAATTAAGAGACTTTATTGCCAGTATGATTATCCAGCAGGGAATAAATATTTCAGATGCTACACTCAATACTTTGATTAATATAAATTTTCAAATTTCGGAAGGTTTGCTTGAAGGTGCGAGTCGAAGAAAAGCTGACTAGATATAAGATAGATACCCACGTAATTATTAGGTCTCAATCCCCCATACCTTAGGAATCTTTTTGAAAAGCACACCAAAATCCGGGATTAGGCCTATGCGCCATAACCCGGATCTCAATTTCAGAAAATCCAAATTCTGAACCCAGTTTTCGAATATATTTTTTACTATGCGCGTATTCTAACATTGGAGCTTCCTGTGTTATGCCTACATCCATATGGTCAGGCGCAGGGTCGACACTGAAAAAAAGATATCCATTATTTTGCAAAAGTTCTGCCGATTGCGAAAAGAATGAGTCCAACCGTGGTACGTGGTACAAAGCACAAGACGAAGTAATTACATCGAATGTTTTTTTATAAAGGGGCAGTTTAGCAATCATTTCGTTAAAACTTGCCTTTAGAAGGACATCGTAGACACCCAACTCTATTGCTTTCTCTAACATTTTTTGCGAGAGGTCAAAGCCCACTAGCTTATCCGCTATATGCTTTAAGTGTTTGCCCGTAATTCCCGTGCCACATGCGGTATCCAAAATTATTAATTTTTTATCTTCGCCTAGTAACCCCGTTACGAAATCAGCCATTCGCGCACCAAATGAGATGTCTAGGGCATTTTGGTTATAGATATCAGCCATAGTGTCGTATGTATCTTCCAGCGTATTTTCTGGAGGACGTTTTTTCAATTCGGTAGCTTCATCCCATGCCTTTACGCAATGATTTAGATAAACCGCCAGTGCCTCTTCCATTCTACCAGCATATGCTAGTAAGCTACTCAAATTATGATTTGAGGCTTCATCTTCGACGTTTATGTTTTTAAGCCAGAGGTTTAAGGGATCCGCGCAGTTTGGGCTATTTATTTCCAATCTTGTCCAGTTTTGAAAAAACCACGGGGCAGCCGGGTTGTCGTGTCCCAAAATGTCGAGAGCATATTTACAGGCATTTATTGCATCAGATTTGGCTTCCATTTTTATGTTCAATTCGACCAATTTTTTGTGATGCTCTAGAGTGCTAGGATGAAGTGTAACTAATTTTTGCTGTGTTTCGATTGCTAGATCGATATCGCTTATTTTTGAAAAAACGTTTACGGCCAGCTCCAATACCGTGGGCTCATTAGGATAATCTTTCAGTACTAGCTTGGTTATATTGGCTGCTACATCATATGCGCCTAGCGCGAGGGCTTGTTTTATTGAGTTAAGCCCTTCCTCAAGTACGCCTTTTAGGGGCGTTTTACTATCAACAGCGATTGAGGACATTTTTTGAAACTGTAATGGTAAAAAAATCTATTTTATTAAAGTGTATCAAACGACCTGTACCTTTCATTTAACTAACATTGATCAAAATAAACCTTTGATTTGTTGAATATAGGGCAGCGAACCCCGGTTTGGCCAATGAGATATGTCGCAGCATGGGTATTTCACATTCACAGAACGAAGGAAGTATAGCACTAGCATAAATTGATCTCCCAGACAGTCCGTAGAAAAAATGTAGACGTAAAGCCCTTCTTAAAAAAACCTATCTTTACCTGCTTTTCGGTGGCGCTTCCCTTAGGAAATATTTCACCAAGGTCGTAAATTTTCATGCTGCGTGCAGAAGCACGGAGAATAGAATTATATACTGCGAAATGGCCGAGCGGTTTATCGAAGAGCTCGCGGTCGTAAGCACCTGAGGTGTAGTAGGCAGTCTTATTAGCATCGATAACAACGGTTCCTGTTGCCACCGTGCCGTCTTCAAGATATCCAATAGATAGTTCACCTCTACCGCTTGTTACTTCATTCCAAAGCACTTCCCAATATTGATTATCATATACGGTCCGCCCGGAGACTTTGGCGTGTAAGGAAGGGTACTCCTCAAATCTGCTCCTGTCAGGATTTTCGGCATTGATGTAAATAGTCCGGATGTTCCGTTCACCCCAATTTATTAGTGAGCGGAAGCTGCTTCGCAAATTCGTTCGGATACTTTTGCTTTCGAGGGTTAGGTCGATAATACCATGAATGTGAGTTTTGGGGCGCGCACCCCACTCTATACAGGCATTATCGATATTTCCGAGTGAAAACCCATTATTGTTGCCAAGAATACGTATGGTTTTAGCACCGTGGTTTTTAGCGATAGTTCGTAAGTGATCAAAAGTAGCTGAGAGCGCTTTTCTCTGGCGTTTTTTGCTTAGGTGGCGACGTAATCCTAGTGCTAAAGGTGTTCCGAACGTAGTGACTTCACTACCATCGCATGTGGCGGGGACCATTACCAAAGTTTCCGTTCCGTCGCAAATGACAAAATAGCATAATTTGTAATCACCGCGCTCATCATTTATGGCGCTGTGAAGAGCCCGACCGAAATTACCAGATAGTGGGTGTACATCCCAATTATCGAATAGATTAGTGTCGGTCGCTTCGAAACAGGATATGACGTCGGTTGGATTTTCAATTAGGTTCATCGTGTCTACACATGCTCTAAACTATTAGTCAAATTTCCTTCCCACGTGTACACTAGCGATGGTAAAGGCTTTCTTAGCTTTTCTGAGAAACGTGACTATATTATTGTCGCGTGGTACTGCTAAGTGTGCTGCAACGCTATGTGTTTTTTAGGAATCTACGCCGTGCCATTGTCCATTGATTTTAAGTCTGGAGATAAGATTATAATTAACGGAGCCGTGATCGAAAATCTTGGTGCTAACGTTAGGTTATCTGTTCATAACCAGGCTGCTATCCTGCGGGGTAAGGAGGTGTTGTCTGCGGAGGACAGTAACACCCCAGCTTCCCGCGTCTATTTTGCACTGCAGTGTGCCTATATTTTTCCACAAAATCAGGATGAATATGTGGAATCCTCGAAAAAGCTTTTAACAGAATATCTTGGTGCATGTCCAAGCGCCCAACCTATTGTTGATGAAATTTTTGAGAATATTAGTAATGAAGAAATCTATAAAAGCCTCAAGTCCGCTCAGAAACTTATAGTACATGAAGGGGAAATACTGAGTAAGCTGGGAGCAGAGCTTGATGGGGTGGCAGTTGAATAGAATGAAATTGTAACAAAGTGTTTGAATTACCATCAAACATTAGTATTGATGGACGTAATAGGCTGTTCCACTGCCTCCTCCTTCATCTGATCATCATTTTCTGGATCAGTGGGGTTTATAGAATTTTCAAGGGATTCTAGCAGCCCATTGGCGATTTCACGATTAAGCTCAATCAGCCTTAACACCCCTTGAACCGTTGGTTCATTCAGCATTTCCACACTATGCGTGTCGACAAAATTGCAAAGACTAAGCATATTTTCGCGAATATTATCTGGCACATTGCCTTCCTCTAGGCTGAGTTCTGTCTGAAATATTGTCCACAAGCGCCAATTAAGACGTAATGCGGTTCGAAGTTTCACGAGATCTTCTTCGTTTTCGAGAGAACCAAATTCAATGGGTTGTGCCATTCGACGTGCGGCCTCAACAAGAGCCCAGGCTTCGGAATAAGTTGGATTCCCAGGTTGTGGGACAGTGCTGTAGGCATTCGCCTGTCTATAGGGGTTTGATTGATTCATTTTGTCTCCAAACTCTTAAAAAATCTACTGAGCGGGGCTGTTTGTAATAGTCTATGGCGAAATTCTTAACCTATATAAATCAACTTTGTTATAACATTATAAAATAATCATATTAATGACATCTTACCAACCAACTTAAATGAAGTTTGTAAGGCTTAGTTGACGAATACGTGCAAAGACCTGGAAGGAAGCTTCTAATGCACGTTGATCGTCAAGCATTTTAGTAATGGTTTCAGTAACGTCTGAGTTTTCCATATGAGCTACACTGGCATCTAAAAATCCAACAAAATTCTTATTCATCTTATTTGTGCTGTCAATTAAGACGCGGTGGTAGCTGATATCAATTTGAACCTGCTCTATATTATCGTCCACTTCTGTTCCGAAGGGCGGCGTCCCCAAAGTGGTATCGTCGAAAGCGCTTTCTAGCAGGTGTATAGACTGGGACGCGCGTACCGTATTTTGATCGAGCCCACCAGCCGTTCCAAATGAGCCCTGTGCAATCAGTTTCATGGCACGAATAGCTTTTTCAAAAGCACCGTTAGCGGCATTGAGACTCATGGTGACCTCTCGGTCATCGTCTACCCGGTGTTTTCGTGTTAATTGATCGCCCTTAAAATATGACGTTGCAGACACCGTACCTATAGTTTCGAGAGCTGTCACTGTGCCGGATAGGTTTGTCCCCGCTGTTACCACATCACTTGAAACTAGAGTAACGGTTGATTTGTTACTGGATACTGAGGCGATAGTATAGGTTTTTGTGGCATTAGCGTCACTAGTGCCAGCAATTGTGAGCTGCGTGCCGGCTTGTAACGCTGCACCTGTTCCATCTACAAAAGTATTGGCAGGTGCAGTGATAGTATCTGGGTCACTACCACCATCGACGAAATTTAGGTTTGAACTGGCGGTAAATTGAAAATATGCAGAATTACTGACTGTACCCGATACGTTTGAGCTTGCCGTTACTTCGTCCGTACTTAAAAGGGTCACGGTAGACGTGTTAGCAGATACAGAGGCAACGGTATAAGTGCGGCCATCGTTAGCGGTGCTGGTACCAGCAATGCGGAGTTTTGTGCCTGCAGCAAGTGCAGTCCCGGACGAGTCGACGAACGTCCCGTTAGGTGCTGTGATCGTATCGGCGCTGCCACCACCATCGACAAAGGAAAGATTGCTGGAAGCCGAAAATGAAAATTTATCACCAGTCGTCGCCTGATCGGTAAAGCGCGTGCCCTCAATAACCAGATTAGTTCCATCGTTGCTGGCGACGGTATAGGTTCCATTGTTGGAGGATGAGTCACTTACTGTAAATGCTGATCCAACAGCAATACTACTGAGGGCCCCGGATTGAGATGCGGTTATGGTATTAGATGATTGGGTAAATGAAACAGTTGG
>PBLS01000075.1 GCA_002721825.1 Magnetovibrio sp. | reverse complement strand
CTGTTATTGAAGCAGACATCATACTAGTCGATGGGCAACCCTTGCCCAGCCGCGAGAAAACCCGGCTTTGGCGCTACCACAAACCTGCCGGGCTAGTTACGACCCATCGGGATGAAAAAGGTCGACCAACAGTCTTTGAGAAAATACCAAAGGCTATCCCTCGTGTCATTTCCGTCGGAAGACTCGACCTTAATTCCGAAGGCTTGCTCCTTCTCACAAATGATGGAGAACTAGCTCGCACGTTAGAATTGCCAACAACGAACTGGACGAGACGCTATAGAGCGCGAATACGGGGCCAACCGAGTTTACAGATGATCAACGATCTTGCAAAAGGACTGACCGTAAACGGTATTAAATATGGACCTATAAAGGCAACACTCGACAATATCGGAGAAGAAAGCAAGGCAAATGCGTGGCTTACACTAGCGCTTACCGAGGGCAAAAACCGTGAAGTACGAAAGGTATTGGCGCACCTCGGACTAACGGTAAACCGCCTCATACGCACCACCTATGGCCCCTTCCAGTTGGGTAAGATCAGACGTGGTGGTATTGAAGAAATCAAAAACAAAGTAATGCGTGAGCAGTTGGGTAAAATACACCGTTGTCAATGAGGATCATCGCTGGTCACTTTAAAGGACGTCGGCTGCGCGCCCCCAAGGGAAGTGAAATTCGTCCAACATCAGATAACATTCGCGAGGCGATCTTCAATGTCCTAACACATGGCTTAACTGCCTGGCGGGGCACATTAGCCGGCGCTTCTATCGTCGATGTTTTTGCCGGGACTGGCTCCCTAGGTCTAGAAGCATTATCGCGGAACGCAGCGCACGCTACTTTTATTGATAATGCTCCAGCTTCGCTCGCCATTACGAAGAAAAATGTGGCAACCCTCGGGATTTGGCCGAACGTTACTATTCTAAAATTGAATGCTACGCGCCTGGCACCACCGCCACTAGCTGCTAGAGCACCATGCACACTGGCCTTTCTCGATGCGCCCTATAACAAAGAACTAACACAACCGGCTCTCACAAGCCTAAAGCTTAATGGTTGGCTAGCCCACGATGCTTTAGTAGTGATCGAAACAGCTGTCAACGAAATCCTCACTTTAGGTTCCGATTATATCTTTCTTGAAGAGCGAACTTATGGTGTGGCGAAAGTAACCTTTCTAAAATTCTGCCCCTAAAACACAAAAGTCAGTGAGAGACCGGTTGTTTCTTTATGGTTTAATTGCCTCAACGTCGGCCAAAAAGCTTTTCGATATCATTTAGTTTTAGCTCAATATACGTTGGCCGACCATGACTACACTGCCCTGCTAAAGGTGTTATCTCCATTTGGCGTAAAAGAGCATTCATTTCATCCGCGTTAAGTTGGCGCCCCGCGCGTACGCTGCCATGACATGCCATAGTAGCGCAGACATCTCCGATGCGATCTGATAAGGCTAAAGTATCGTCCAAATCCGCGAGATCATCGACCAGATCTTTTATCAAGCCCTGTACATTAGCTTCTCCTAATAATGCGGGCGTTTCACGAACCACAACGGCTCCGTCCCCAAAAGCCTCCACTATTAATCCCATTTCAGCCAATTCATCTGCGCGTGCCAAGATGCGGTCTGCATCACGCTCGTCTAACTCTACTACTTCAGGGATCAAAAGAGCCTGACGCGCTACACCCGTCTCCTTCAACGCGAGTTTAATCCGCTCTTGCACTAGACGCTCATGCGCTGCATGTTGATCCACGATGACTATACCGTCAGCCGTTTGCGCTACTACATAAGTACTATGCAACTGTGCGCAAGCAGCACCAAGTGGATGGTCAACTGAAGTTTCTTCCATTTCTTCACGGTTCACATCTTCAGGCGTTTTAGGAATGCGCGCTTCCGGTCTTGCATCAAATCCAGGCAAAGGCGCATAAAGCTTGTCGCTAAGTCCTCTATTAGCCCGCATGACTCCGCTTCCTTCTGAAGTTTTCCTATAAGGTAATTGCGAGTAGCTGTTGGTATGAATTGCCCCTAACGCACCGTCTGCCACAACGGTAGCAGTACGGTGCCCCGCTTCTGTCAACGCCTGACGGATCGAACCAACAATGAGACCTCGCACAAGTCCACTATCCCGGAACCGTACTTCTGTTTTAGCGGGATGAACGTTAACGTCTACTAATTTAGCCGGTAAATTAAGAAACAATGCAGCTAGAGGATAGCGATTCGAAGCTAAAACATCGCGATAGGCCCCTCTTAGCGCGCCATAGAGCATTCGATCATTTACGGGTCGACCATTTACAAATAAGAACTGCATTTTGGCATTGCCACGATTAAGCGTCGGGAGGCCTATAAAGCCTGTCAAAGAGATACTATCCCGCTCCGCATCAATTGGAAGCGCGTTCTCCCCAAATTCCCGCCCCATGATAGCGGCGAGTCTTCCCAACCTTGCATCAAATAAGTGGCCTGTTTGTGCGGGTAGATCGACTACCGTACGCACACCATCCAAAAGCCTAAACGATACTCCCGAGTGGGCCATAGCGAGGCGTTTTATTGTTTCAACCACATGATTTCGTTCCGTGCGCTGCGACTTCATAAATTTAAGGCGGGCAGGCGTTGCATAAAAAAGATCCCTAACCTCAACACATGTGCCCAAGGGATACGCAGACGGCTCCGGAGAAGAAACTATTCCTCCATGAACCCTTATCAACCAAGCTTCTGAACTTTCGTGCCTTCGGCTTATTAAATTTAAACGACTGACCGCCCCAATAGAAGGTAAGGCTTCACCACGAAATCCCAGATATTTGACTTGCAACAAATCATCGTCAGGGAGTTTGGAGGTTGCGTGCCGTTCAACCGCCAGCGTCAATTCTTCAGCACTCATTCCATGCCCGTCATCAGTGACACGGATCAACGTTTGACCACCACTTTCAATAACTACTTCGACGTATGTAGCACCGGCATCAATAGCATTTTCAACTAGTTCCTTTACCGCCGCTGCTGGCCGTTCAACCACCTCACCAGCAGCAATCCGATTGATTACCGTTTCCGGCAGGCGCCTAAGCTTTGAATCCGGTGTCACTTTTTTCTCTCCAAGCCATAATCTGTTTGATAGACCTAGCAGTAGAAGGATTAGCAGGCGTAATATTTTTTTCAAACGCCTCAAATGTGGCGCTCGCCAATCGCTTGCCTAACTCTACACCATATTGATCAAAACTATTGATACCCCAGATTGCCCCTTCAACCATTACCTTATGCTCATAAAGCCCCAGCAGCATGCCAAGGTGGAAGGGGTCGGGGCGTCGAAGCAGTATCACGGTACTTGGGCGGTTACCTGGGCAAATTTGGTACGGTGTTTCTGGCGTACCTGACCCAAGAGCCAATGCTTCCGCTTGGCCGATCATATTTGCTAAAAGTTTGTCATGATGCCCAATGAGACTATGGCCTTGCTCTGATATACCAATAAATTCTGCAGCAGCAAAAGAAGGGCCCTGATGCAGATACTGGTAAAAGGAATGCTGAGCATTAGTTCCCGTCATACCAAATACTAACGAAGCTACCACGCCATCAACTGGGTTACCTTCCTTCGTTACACTTTTGCCATTACTCTCCATTTCAAGCTGCTGAAGATAGACAGGCAAATGTTGTAAGCGCTCATTATAGGGCAATATGACTCGGGCCGGCATATTCAAAAAACTTCGGTTCCAAATATCTGTAAGCGCCATAATGATTGGTAAGTTTTTTTCCATCGGCGCAGTCACGAAATGTTTGTCAACCGCATGTGCTCCCGCAAGCAAATCTTCAAATGGTTTGACCCCAATAGCAATCATGCTTGAAAGCCCTATTGACGACCAGAGGGAAAACCGACCTCCAACCCACTCTGCAAAATTAAATACGCGCAATGGATCTATTCCAAAGGCATGGGCAGCACCATTGTTAGCAGAAATTGCCGCAAAATGTCTCTGAACTGCTACTTCACCCATAAATGAAGTCAACCATTCTCTAGCGGAAGCCGCGTTAATCATGGTCTCTTCGGTGGTAAAGGTTTTTGAAGCAACCAAAAACAACGTTCGTTCTGGATCAACAAGCCTCAATACTGACTCTAGGTCATTTCCATCTATATTGGCCACATAATGGATTTGAAGTGAATCCTCCGCCGATCTCAGTGCACGTGTAACCATCATGGGGCCCAAATGCGACCCGCCTATACCTATATTAACAATATCAGTGAAGGAGTGACCCGTCATGCCAGTTTCTTGGCCACTCCGAATTGCTGCGGTAAAATTTGACATGGCGTCCCGCTGGATCCTAGCTAATTTTGCAGCATCAAAGCTCGTTAGGCCAGAGCTGTCACGAGGTGCCATATGCAATACAGGCCTGCCTTCCGTCGTATTGATCGGTTCGCCCGCAAACATAGCTTTACGCTTTTCCTCAACATTTGCTATCCGAGCTAATTTAAAAAGTAATTTAAAGGTTTCAGATGTCAGACGTTGGCGAGAAAAATCAACGGAAAGGCCTTCCAGTGTCCAACAAAGATTTTCAGACCGCCCCTGATCTAATCTATACAAGTCAGCTAATGCTACATCAGCTAACTTTTCACAGTGCCGTTGAAGTGCTGACCATGAAGATGTTGTTGTTATAGACGTCATATTAACAGAATAACAAAAGGAGCCTGCCGCAACCAGCCACGGTTGTAATTGTAAATTAGTTGTGAATTGAGATACCTACTGGACGACCTACCACCACAATAGTTAAGCCTCTGGTATTTAATAATTTTTTTACAACCCGCTTAACATCGTTACTTGTAACTGACTCTATATAACTATTCCGTTTTTCAAAATAATCGATGCCAAGATTGAAGAGCTGCATGCCAACTAGCATACGTGCGATTCGACCACTAGAAGAAAACCGAAGAGGGAAAGAGCCCGTTAAGTGTCGCTTAGCATCAGTAACTTCACTCTCATTTATACCCATCGTAGCCATCCGCTTCCATTCAGTCTGTATTACCTCAAGCGTCTTCGCAACACGTTCATTAGCCGTTCCAGCACTACCAATCGTCAGCCCACTGGCCACAAAAGGATAAAGACTTGAATAGACAGAATAGGCTAATCCTCGTTTCTCTCGAACTTCAGAATATAACCGCGAAGTAAAGCCTCCACCCCCGAGTATATGCTGCATAACCAGTGCAGCATAAAAATCTGGGCTACCACGAGTTAAGCCGTAATCAGCAAACATAATTGTACTCTGCGGTATATCTTTTTTAATTAATTGTGTTTTCCCTGAAAAGACCGGGTCAACCTTAGCTAGTTCCCACGACGCAGCACGCGCCGGAAGCCCGAGAAACGTTTCGTCTAACAATCTACTTAAAACATCTGGAGTGGTATCTCCAACCGCAGCGACTACTAAGTTGTCTCGCCCAAACCGCTTTCTGATAAAATCTTTCATATCTTTGATAGATATTTTCTCCACTGTGTTCTTCGATCCATCGGTCGGTTGGCCATAGGGGTGGTTTGGAAAAAGTGATCTAAATAATGCGTTTGCAGCTAGAGTGTGCGGGTCCTCTTTTTTGCGCTTCAGAGCAATTAAAATTTGCGCCCTAATCCTTTCTACAGGCTCAGTGTCAAATCTTGGTACAGTCAAGGCTAATTTAAGCATCCGAAAAGCTTCTTCGCGATTACGGGTCAACGTTTGCAAATGGCCGCTAAAAGAATCTTTTTCACTTTCAAAACCGAGGTGAATCGCTTTATCTTCAAGTGTTTTCTGAAAAGCCATAGAATCAAATTTACCGGCGCCTTCGTCTAAGAGGGACGACACCATTGCAGCCAACCCCCCCTTTCCCGGAGGGTCTAGTGCTGACCCGCCACGAAAAGCAAATCGAAAGCTAATAATCGGGTTACGATGATCACGTATTAACCAGGCTTCAATTCCTCCCGGACTAACGACGCGCTCTGTTCTGATGGAATTACCCCACGCTGGAACCGCTAAAAAATAAAAAGCGAGACACAATCCGAAGACGCACTTCATCGCTCTGCCTCTGGAAGCAATATGCCTGTTACCGACCGCCTTTTATCAAACGTATATGAGGCTGCATTTAAAACCTCGGTTAATGTTACTCCCTCAATTCTCTCGGGCCACGCCTCGACCTCCGCTGTCGATATACCAACGGCAAGTGACGATCCCAAAGAACGAGCTGCACCCGAGAGGGAGTCACGAGCATAAATAGCTGCAGCTTGCATGCGGTATTTAGCACGAACGAGTTCTTTTTGCGTGACACCCCTTCTGATAATTTTTGAAATTTCCGTTTCTATAGCTGCTTCCAAAGATTCCAAAGACACACCACCGCGCGGACTTGCATAAAATGTGAACCGCCCTGGACCGTTACCGTCACCCGAGTAATATGCTCCTGCAGAAATCGCTAGTGCGTCCTCAACCACTAGTCGCCGGTAAAGCCGGCTTGAGGTCCCTCCGCCAACAATATCTGCCAAAACCTCCAATGGGTAGGAATACTGTTTTTCCCCCCATAACAAGCTTGGAGCAACGTAAACGCGTCGCCATGAGGGCTGACGTATACGTTTGTCCGAATGAATGACACGACGTGCGGAGTCATGTGGTGGTTCTTTAGCGCGATTACGTATTACAGGGGGGCCCGCAGGAATAGCACCATAATACTTCTCCGCAAGCAGCTTAAGCTGCGCTGCCTTTATGTCTCCAACCACCACAAGTATTGCATTATTAGGACGGTAAAATCGCTTATAAAATGCAAGAATCCGCTCTATATCAAGTGCCTTTATATCATGTTTCCAACCAATAATAGGATTCCGGTAAGGGTGGTTAATGAATAAGCTGGCCATCATATGTTCGCCTAAAATAGCTGCAGGTTTGCTATCCGTACGTGAGCGACGCTCTTCAAGAACAACCAAACGCTCGGGCTCAATATCTTTAGAAGTAATAACCAGGTTAGTCATACGATCTGCTTCTAATTCCATAACAGTTTCAAGACGGTCAGAAGCAATAGTTTGGAAATAAGCCGTATAATCATAAGAGGTAAACGCATTTTCTCGCCCACCATTTCGAGCCACAATTTTAGAGAACTCCCCTGACTTTCGAGTCTTGGTTCCTTTAAACATTAGATGTTCGAGAAAGTGAGCGATCCCCGTCTCACCAGGACCTTCATCCGCAGAACCGACTTTATACCAAACCATATGGGTCACAACCGGAACGCGTGGGTTATTTACTACAATAACCTCCATACCATTCTTCAATTTAAATGTCTCAGGATTAAAAACACCCCCACGCACATTTGATGCAAATAAAAAAACTACAACAAGAATTATAGAATAATAGCTTATTCGCATAACCATCTTTCCAAAACTGTAGTAACCAGGGCGAACCCCGCAAAAAGGTGTTAACATGCCACGGACATAATTTATTTCCCACTAGTAAACTGATTTGGGCCCGTAATTAAAAGTTCAGGAGACCTTTTCGAGTCTTGCGTCGTTTTACCTCTGGAACTTTTCCTTCAGTGATTGGTTTACCCAAAGCCTCATTCTGCATTATACGCTGCCGCTCTTTCTTCGGATCAACCAGGGTTCCCTGATAAGGTTCATCATCTACCCAGAAAATAAGTTTATCTATAAAACGTCGATCTTCGGTCGCAATATTTGAAGTTTCAGAATTAACTTTAGTCCGAATACTCGGATCGGCCTTAAGTGCTCCAGTCTGATTGAGAAGCGCTGCCACACCAGCCGAAGTGCCTTTCGGCACTTGAGTACGGTTTTGCTGCGTTTGAGCAGCCGTAGTTGAAAGTATCGCCCCTTTAGCCTCATCACGTGGTAAAATTTTTTGCGCCCTAGCCACTCCAGGCTTGGGTGGACGCAAATTAAACTCCGGCGGTAAAGCTAATGGTGGCCGCTTATAGACAACAAACTCATCTGGCGCCTGTTTTTTGCCCCCTATTGTCTTGCGCATAGATTCACAGCCAAAGAGCCCAGGCAAAATGGCTATTATACCAAAAAGGATAAAGTGACGTTTCATGGATCAACGCTTTATTTTTTCGTTCAAATTCTATGCTTATTTTCCTAAATTTTCAACCAGCTAACGGCCATCAGTTTTTCCATCTGACTTGTAATCAAAAATAGTGTCCAAAATCAAAATAGCTGCGCCAATGGTGATCGCCATATCGGCTACGTTAAAAGCAGGCCAATGAAACCCTCCTAAATGAAGGTCTATAAAATCCACTACAGCTCCAATCATAATGCGGTCAGTAACGTTGCCGATGGCACCTCCAATAATCAATCCTAACGCTATAGAAAGCCGGATTTTATCGACTCTCAACAGCCAGATAGTTAAAGCACAGATAATTAAGATAGCCAACGCAGATAACAGCCAACGACCGATCTCTGAATCGCTTCTCAACATACCAAAACTGACGCCACGGTTATAACCCAGCACCAAGTTTAGAACTGGCGTCAATTCAATAAAAAAAGGCGGCTTCATGATAACATTCAAAATCAACCATTTACTCAGCTGATCTAGAGCTAACGTAGCGGTTGCTAGCAAGAACCCCAGCCCACGAAGGCGCAAAATTTTAGGTTCTCTCATTCTAGATATTTAATTGTTGAAAAAACTCAGCGGCATCTACGCACCGGTTACAAACGTTCGGGTGATATTCATTAGATCCAACTTCATTGGAAATTTGATAGCACCTTTCACATTTTTTACCTGAAGCAAGCTCTGGCAACACGGCGATCCCCTCTATTTCATCAATAGAAAACGCGTCGGAGGGCGCTAACTCTGCACTAAAAGTCACGCTAGAAGTAATAAAAAATTCAGCAGGATCAATTCCATCAAAAAGTGCGGCCATCTCCTTAGATGCGTACACCAGAGGCGCGGCTTGCAAACTCGATCCAAGCCGTTTTTCTCCACGTGCTTTTTCAATTGCGCCCGTAACTACTTTACGTACGTTGCGTAACAGCCTCCATCTTTCTGCCAACTCGTCATCTCGCCATTCATCCGGAATTTCCGGGAAAGTACGTAAATGGACACTATTGCCAGGCACACGATCGGGATAGCGTGCAAGCCAGGCCTCTTCAGCGGTAAAACAAATAAAAGGAGCCAACCAGGCAGTTAAACAATCAAACAATATATCCAATACAGTGCGTGATGCACGGCGCTGTACATTATCCAACCTGTCGCAATATAGAGTGTCCTTACGAATATCGAAGTAAAACGCCGAAAGATCTAGTGCACAAAAATTATGAATTTCTGTAAACAACGCGTGAAATGAAAAATCATCACACGCTTGTCTAAGAAGCTTGTTCTTATTCCAGACACGATTTAACACCCATCGCTCAAGCTCTGGCATTTCTGTGAAATCAGGCTTTTCCGACTCATCGAACCCATTTAGATTTCCAAGCAAAAAACGCAGAGTATTACGAAGCCGGCGATAAATATCGGCTTGCTGCTTAAGGATTTCAGGGCCAATCCGCAAATCTTCCGAATAATCTGAGCCCACCACCCATAGACGAAGAATGTCAGCCCCTTGCTGATTATAGACATTCTGTGGCTCAACGATGTTACCTAAAGACTTAGACATTTTTTGGCCATCTTCCGCCATGACAAAACCATGCGTTAGAACCGCATCATAAGGGGCTCGGCCTCTCGTCCCACATGATTCAAGCAGACTTGAGTGAAACCACCCCCGATGCTGATCAGAACCCTCAAGATATAAAGATGCTGGCCACTCTAACTCTGGCCTATCCTCTAAAACAAACGTATGCGTTGACCCGGAGTCGAACCATACATCTAAAATGTCGGTAACTTGTTCATAATCCTCAACATTATACTCTTTACCTAGAAAGCGTTCAGGCGGTGAATTAAACCAAGCATCCGCTCCCTCGGCCTGAAAAATTTTAACAATGCGATCAATAACTGACTGGTCGCGGAGAGGTTCGTCAGTTTTCTTATTAACAAAAACGGTTATTGGAACTCCCCACGCTCGTTGACGTGATACACACCAGTCGGGGCGCTCAGCAATCATCCCGCGCAAACGATTTTGACCAGAAGCTGGCACAAACCGAGTTTCATCAATGGCTTTTAATGCTTTACTACGCAAACCTGTGTTTTCCATCGAAATAAACCACTGCGCAGTGTTGCGAAATACCAACGGCTGTTTAGAACGCCAGCTATGTGGATAACGGTGTTCCAATGTACCCTTTCCTATAAGTTGGCCAGACTGATGCAAAAGTTCAGCTATATCGTCATTACATCTATAGACATGCCACCCAGCCACCAATGGAACATGATCAAAGTAGGTGCCATCCTCGCTAACAGTCTGCGGTACATCAATGCCATTCGCTACGCCTAAAACCCAATCATCAGTACCATGACCTGGCGCTATATGGACAAACCCCGTACCCTCCTCAGTCGTTGCAAAATCAGCTGCTAACGCGGGCACACAAAACTCGTAGCCTTGTCCATGTAACGGGTGATGACAGAGAGTGCCCTCTAACTCAATGCCCTTAAAACACGCTAAAATTTCATGGCTCACAATACCACACTCTTCTACAAAGGCTTCTAGCCTCGCCTGCGCTAATACTAGCTTGCGGCTCACCTGGACCCGACTCTCGTTAACAACCTCTTTTACCTTAAGAAGCACGTAGTCAATGTCTGGCCCATAAGCGATTGCACGATTTCCAGGAATTGTCCAAGGTGTAGTTGTCCAAATAACAATGGCCGCTTTATCTAAGGCCTCAATAGACGTAGAGGTTACTGGAAAGGCTACATGAATAGTCGTTGATACATGATCAAAGTATTCTATTTCAGCTTCTGCAAGGGCTGTTTTTTCAACCGGCGACCACATAACCGGCTTAGCTCCTCTATATAAACTCCCATCCATAAGAAACTTACCCAGTTCTCCGGCAATCCGTGCCTCGGCAGCAAAACTCATAGTGGTATAAGGGTTATCCCATTCTCCAATAATCCCCAAGCGCTTGAATTCACCACGTTGTATCTCTATCCATTTCTCCGCAAATTCACGGCATTCGCGGCGGAATTGGATAATTGGCACATCATCCTTATCCTTTTTTTTCTTGCGATATTTTTCCTCTATCTTCCACTCTATAGGAAGGCCATGACAATCCCATCCTGGTACATAATGAGAGTCTTTTCCAAGCATTTGCTTGGAGCGCACAATAACATCTTTTAGTATCTTATTCAGTGCATGTCCGATATGCAGATGTCCGTTGGCATAAGGAGGTCCGTCATGCAGGATAAATTTTTCGCACCCTGCAGAAACATTCCGGTGATGCAAAAAGAGATCTGTTTTCTCCCAATGAGCTAAAATTTCGGGCTCGCGCCTAGGTAGACCTGCTTTCATAGGAAAATCCGTTTTGGGCAGATACACTGTTGATTTGTAATCGACGCTCATGTTTTTCTCACCTCAGGTGTCTGTAAAATATTTCGCGCTATCTGACAATCCATGGATATTTGCGCCTTTAATCCATCTAACCCATCAAATTTCTTTTCGGCACGAATGAAGTCAATCAACTGAACGGTTACACGGTGACCGTATAGATCTTCATCAAAATCGAATATATGTGCTTCAAGCACTATATTATCACCCCCAAATGTGGGGCGCACACCTATATTTGCGACACCATTCATCCATTTTTCTACCTTATTGTCATCACCAAGATGTCCAACGCGCACTGCATACACGCCAAGTAAAGGACGGATAATGGAACCAAGATGCAGGTTTAAAGTTGGAAAGCCAATGGTACGACCACGCTGCGCGCCATGAGCAATGCGCGCTTCGATCGCAAACGGACGCCCTAAAATTAATGCCGCACTACGTACATCACCAGCACAAAGAAAATTGCGTACACGAGTCGAAGAATAGACCTCTCCTCTATTATCTACGGCTGCGCTAACAGCCGTAAACCCGAAACCCCGTTTTTCTCCTTCTGCCAACAATAGCTCACAGTTTCCCCGTCGATTATGTCCAAAGACAAAATCGTATCCCGCAACCACATGGCGAGCTCCAAACCCATCCGCTAGTACATTGGTTATGAATTCTTCAGCCGGTCGCTCTGAAAAAATTCGATTAAAGCGTTGTACGATCAAAGCGTCGACGCCAAGCTCTTCGATTGCGCGAACTTTTGAGCGAAAAGAAGTCAGCCGGAAAGGAGGCTGATCCGGATTGAAAACACGCCTCGGATGCGGTTCAAAAGTCAGCACCGCCCAAGGCACCTGACTCGCGCGCGCAATATGTCCAGCTTCGCTAATAACAGCTTGGTGTCCAATATGCACTCCATCAAAGTTTCCCACAGCTATAACAGCTCCGCGAGCCTCATTTGGTAGAGTTTGAAAGTGACGATAAATATGCACGGGCGCACAAGATGTCAGTGGGCCCAGGCCGGGTCAACCCCGTCACTAGAAGCCAACCACATAACTCGTAAGACTGGAGATAAAACTCTTTCCAAACGACTGCACTCCCACACGTAACCCTAATAAAAATGAGAGGAACAAGATCATTTTTCACGGGATGGAACAATAATAATTGCATTGCCATCTACTACTTTCTTATTGCCGACTTTACATACCGTAGATATTTCGGCGGAAGACTTTTTTTTTGTCAGCTTGGTTATCGTACACTTTGCATTCACTATTTCGCCGATACGTACTGGAGCCTTGAAGCGCAAGTTTTGGCTAACGTAGATACATCCAGGTCCCGGCATCTTAGTGCCGATAGCCGTCGAGATAAAACTTGCTGTTAGCATCCCATGCACTATTCGCCCCCCAAACATTGTCTGTCTCGCAAACTCTTCATTAATATGTAATGGGTTTGTATCTCCTGTAATAGTAGCAAATCCGATAACATCTGAATCAGTGATTTTTTTTTCAAAGATAGCAGTCATGCCTTCTTCCAAGTCTTCAAAAAAATATCCCCCCATGCCATCCAATGTTTTTTCTGTGATATTCATTCCCCCCCCCGACTAGCTATCGCTTAATTTTCACAAATGTTTCCAAACAAACCGACTTTAAAAGTTCTCTTATCAGACGGTTCCTTATAAAACGTTTATTGTTTAAAGTTTTTTACCAACCGTAGCCAATAAAAAAATATAGAGACAGAATTGAATAACATATTATCTTTTTATTATCGCATTATTGGATTTGGTGTTCTCCTAGTTTTTTGGATAATACCAACAGCCATTGCAGAACCACCAAAACTTGATCTACCAATCGACTGCACACTGAAGGAAGACTGTTGGCTAGTTAACTTAGTCGATAATGATCTAGGGATCGGTCAGCGAGATTATTTATGCGAAAAACATACATATAATACCCATAAAGGCACAGACTTCGCTATTCGAGACCTGGTCGCCATGGAGAAGGGAGTCAGTGTAATAGCAACAGCGCCAGGTATTGTTAAAGCTTTACGCGATGGCATACCAGATCAGTTTCCTGACGAAAACATGCGCCGCCGCAGAAATATTTATTGTGGTAATGGTGTAGTCATCCGCCATCCCCTAGGTTGGGAAACACAGTACTGTCATCTGCGTAAGGGATCTATTTCGGTAGAATTAGGAGCGAGAGTTACACGTGGGCAAAAACTCGGCTTGGTCGGTCAGTCCGGCATGGCCGAATTTCCGCACGTCCATCTGTCGGTTCGCCATCTCGGTGAAGCGGTAGATCCATTTACCGGCGTACGCTTGAATTCCTCAAAAAATAACAAATGCGGCGAAGTATCAGCTTCGCTCTGGACCAAAAGGGTAAAACGCAGAGTTTCACACTCAATGACATCATTCTTCAATGCGGGCTTTGCCTCTAAAGTTCCAAAACAGCCTGATATAAATAAAGGCGTTTATAAATTGAAAAGCCTATCACAGCGTTCAGATGCGCTCATTTTTTGGGTGCAGGCATGGTGGGTCCGCGCCGGTGACACAATAAGGCTCAGGATTATCAGTCCAAGTGGCCGTGAGTTACTCAACAATACTAGCAAAATAACAAAGCTACAAAGCCGCCACATGAGGTATGCGGGCAAACGGCGACGCAAAGCCCTATGGGAACCTGGCAAATACACAGGAATCGGCGAACTCGTCCGAACATCTGGGGGGAAAACTTTACGTTTCTCCGTGCAGCGAAAAATTAATATCCGTAACTGAATTTTGACCGTGTTATTAATTTGAAAGCGATTCAAATTGATTTTTCTGTCGTTTGCTCCTGCAGAAGATATGGAATAGGCTCCCGCAATAACCATTAGAAAAATTGAAGTAAATGCGCCTATCGATAGAACCGTTGCTAAAGCCAAAATCTATAGCCGTCATTGGGGGATCTAACTCTCCAACGCGAATCAGCGGCCGCCCGATCGCCTTCTCAAAGAAGGCAAATTTTAAAGGGACTATATACCCTGTAAATCCAACGCGAAATACCGTACAGGGTCTTACAGCCTATCCTGGTATTAAAGATATCCCTGAAAATATCGATTGTGCCATAGTGGCTGTACCAGCAGACATCGCGATTCGTACTGTTCGTGATTGTGCTGACGTAGGGGTAAAAAGTGCTATTATTTTCACATCCGGCTTCGCTGAAATGGGCAAAGGTGGTGTCCGTGCTCAAGAAGAAATTTCCGAAATAGTCCAAGCCAGTGAAATGAGGGCCATCGGGCCAAATTGCCTTGGCGTATTTAATAATAAAATTGGCTGGTATGGAACCTTTGGAAACAGTTTCGATATGACTAAAGTCCCTCCTGGGCCAGTTGGTATTGTAGCACAGAGCGGGGCCTATGGCGCACATGTTTATAACGTTTGCCAACAAAGACGCATTGGCACTACCTATTGGGTAACTACTGGCAATGAAGTCGATATTGATGTAGCTGAAATTATAAAATTTTTTGCTGAATCTGACGAAATTAAAGTAATCGTCGCCTACGCAGAAGGGGTTAAAAATGCCGAACGCATATGCCAAGCTCTGCAAATTGCGCAAGATGCAAAAAAGCCTGTAATTTTTATGAAAGTTGGCACGACTAACGTTGGTGCAGAAGCCGCTGCCTCCCATACGGCATCATTAGCAGGTATAGATG
>PBLS01000074.1 GCA_002721825.1 Magnetovibrio sp. | reverse complement strand
GCACTACCACCATTTCCAAAGAACAAGATTTTACCCCCGCTCTTAATAGAATTAGCGGCAATACTCACTAGCTGCTGAAAGGGTTCATAAAGATTTGTCCGTGTTAATGCAGTTACTGCGGTGTGTTCTTCAAATTCATTATCAAAAAATTGTCTCAATTCCATCGTTAGCAATACTCGCTTTATATTTAAGGTTAATTTAATTCCACTGCCTGCCCAGTTCGCAAACTTTCCATGACGGCCAACGTGGCACTAGAAGTCTCAATTAATTCGGTCTCATCAATAGGTGCAGGCCCCCCATTTATTACTGCTCTTACAAAAGCCTGAAGTGCCACATCAAAACCCTTATCCTGATTTCCTGTCCATCTCGATAAGGTAGAATCACCAGACGCCGTTAATATTCTAAAATCATCAATCAGGTAACTAGCTCCCCCGGCGTAAGCTTCTATTCTTTCCTTACCTGAAGAAATATCACCTCGAGCCGTATACAAAATACTTGCAAGCGAGCCATCAGCGAAACTAAGCGAAATAGCCGCATCATCACACGCTCCATCTGTATTCACTGCCGCTTTTGCATCAACCCGTATAATAGAAAACCCTAATAAAGCCCGCGCTAAATCTATAAAATGGCATGCTTCTCCCAAAAGCCGACCACCGCCTTGATGCTTTGAATGCACCCAATGGCTTGCTTCTATAGCCCCTGCATTAACTCGAATGACCAAGACTTTTGGCCCAGCTTGACGAGAGAGAGCTGCTTTAAGTCCAATAGTTGCCGGTGCAAAACGGCGATTAAAGCCAATTTGCAGGAAAGCACCACAATCTCCCGATATAGCATTTCGCGCCTCAATAACTGAGTTTAACTCCTGGAAATTTAGCGCAAGTGGTTTCTCTACCCAAACTGCTTTTTTAGCCTTTAATGCCTCTGAGGCCAGTTTAGCGTGACTATCATGTCGGGTTGAAATAATTACAGCGTTGATAGCATTATTCTCCATAATCACAGCTGGGTCAGATGCTGATTCTAAAAACCCAAATTGCTCCTGACCAAATTCTGCCGTAAACCCCCGCTCAGTAACTAAGGTCCTTAGAGAAACGCCAGACAAGCGCTTCAATTTAGGAAAAAGTGTAGACTTGGCATAATTACCACCGCCTATCGCACCAATTACACAATTTCTGCTTTGGTCAGCAAGCGGTGCAAAAGCCGGTGGGCTGAGCGTTTCCTTTGCTCCTGGATATTTTAATAAAACACCTAAGTGTTCAGCGTCACTAGTAACGAGGCTATAAGCTTCCTCCACGTTCTCAAGAGCGAAACGATGTGTTACTAGTGAAGATACATTCAGGACAAATTCCTGGGCCGGCTGCATAAGGCGCAGTACTTCGGCCAAATTATCGCACTCGGTCCAACGCACCCAGCCAACCGGATACTTGAGCCCATGAGTTTCATATTCATCGTCATATCGCCCCGGTCCATATGAGCGCGATATTACAATATTGAGTTCCTTTTTCATAAATTCGCCATATGGAAACTCGGTGCCGGTCATGCCAACCATAATCACGCGAGCGCGATCACGCGCAACTGAAGCAGCACGCTGAAATGGTTCACTCGACTTTGTTGCTGCCGCAATGATGATTGCATCAGCACCACGGCCAGTCGTCATTTCACGTACGGTTTCTTCAATGCAATCTCCGGAGAGATCTAAAGAACTCTCAGCGCCAAATGTCTGTGCTAATTCAAGTCGATTACGATTATAGTCAAGCGCTATCACGCGACAGCCCGATAATACCAACAATCTTATTATTAACTGCCCGATAAGGCCGCACCCAAGAACTGCGACAACTTCACCAATGCCAACTCTAGCATTCCGTACCGCATGCAGAGCAATGGCCGCAACTGTACCAAAGGAGGCTGCCTCGCTACTAACATCCTCCGGAATTCGTGCTACTAGGTTCCTAGGTACTACATTTTGCTCCGCGTGATTCGCAATTCCTGCGCCAGCCATGGCGACCCTTTCTCCAACGAAAAAATCACCCTCTAATCCTGCTCCAACTGACGTAACTATCCCCGATGCGGAATATCCCAGCGGCAAGGGTTCGTAAAGCCTAGCCATCACAGTTTCGAACGTCGTCTTAAAACCGTCGCGCTTTGCTTTTTCAAAAACTTGTTTTACCAAATCTGGTCGTGCGCGAGCCTTGCCAACAAGACTTTGTTTAGCAAAATCAATTACCATCCTCTCGGTACCCGCCGAGATTAATGAAAAGCGTGTTTCAACCAACAAATGTCCCGCCTTTACGACCGGGGCGGGAACTTCCTTCAACGCCATTTTACCATTTTTTCGGCTCTGGATGACCTGTTTCATATCGCTCTTAAAGCCTATTTCACCTGTGGATGCAAAGATGTGATTTCATTGCAAAAAAACTTTGTTTATAGGGAACGGCACGCTATGAAGCTTATATGTGCGGAATTACTGCTATTTTTGCCTACAAATCTGATGCACCTCCAGTCAGACTACGGGAGCTTGAAAGTATCAGTCAAGCCATGGTTAGGCGCGGCCCAGACGGTAGTGGTCACTGGTTAGATAATGAAAAGCGTATAGGCCTTGCCCACCGCCGTCTTTCCATCATCGATCTTACAGCGAAAGCCTCCCAGCCCATGACCCGCAATAGCTTAAATGGCCATAAGGATCGTTATCGTATCACCTTTAATGGCGAAATATACAACTTTCGTGTATTACGTGAAGAGCTAGAGGCAAAAGGAGTTAAGTTCACCACCGAATCTGATACCGAAGTATTAATTCGGCTTTATGAGCGGGATGGTCCATATATGGCTGAAAAATTACGCGGTATGTTCGCTTTCGCTATATGGGATCACGTCGCACAGCAACTTTTCCTCGCACGCGACCATTTTGGTGTTAAACCACTATACACTGCTGATGATGGAAAAACATTACGTGTCGCCTCACAGGTAAAGGCTCTAAAAGCAGGTATGGCAAACGATTCAAGTGGGCCAGATGCTGCAGGTTACGTAGGTTTCTTCCTGTTTGGTTCAATACCTGAACCATACACTCTCCACACCAATATTAGAGCACTGCCCGCTGGTTCTACATTGACGGTAGAAAAAGGAGGAAAACGGAAAAAAACATGCTTCTTTGATCCAGCAAATGTACTTAAAAACTCCGTCAAAACAGGCCCTTCCATCAACACCCTTCGAGATATAATGCTAGATAGTGTTAAACACCATTTAGTCGCAGATGTACCGATTGGCCTTTTTCTCTCATCCGGCCTTGACTCAGCTACACTTGCCGGCCTCGCAACTGAAGTGAGCAATACGAAAATCAACACAATTACGCTTGGCTTCGAAGAATTTAAAAATACTCAAAATGACGAGGCTCCATTGGCTAAGACCGTAGCCAAACATTATAAAACGCAACATTACACAGAACACATCTCCCGTTCACAATTTATGGCGGCGCTGCCAAAAGTTCTGAGTACAATGGACCAACCAAGTGTGGACGGGGTGAACACCTTTTTCGTAGCGCGCGCCGCAGCTAATGCTGGACTGAAAGTGGCGCTTTCCGGTATAGGTGGCGACGAACTATTTGCAGGTTACGATACTTTCACTACGGTTCCAAAAATAGCTCGTACCCTAGGCACTATTCCGGGAATCAACTCATTTGGCAAATTTTTTCGTACCATTACTGGGTCCCTTATAAGAACCATGACATCGCCTAAATATGCTAGTATTCTTGAATTGGGTAACACAATTGGCGGTGCTTATTTTATCCGGCGAGGCCTTTTTATGCCTTGGGAGTTACCTGAGTTTATGGAGCCGGATATGGTTCACGACGGCTGGAAAGCTTTAGAGCCAATATCCCGCCTCAATGATACGGTAACAGGCATTCCGTCACCAGAAAACAAACTTCGTATTCTAGAAATGACAATGTATATGCGCAACCAGCTTCTTAGAGACGCTGATTGGGCTGGCATGGCACATTCCCTAGAAATTAGGGTCCCACTAATCGACCCCATTTTATTCTCGAGCCTTGCACCTTTATTAGGGACCACAAATTCTCCGACTAAGCGTGATATGGCCAACACCCCTAGACCTGCATTACCAGACACCATCCTTGATAGGCCTAAAACTGGCTTTTCTATTCCATTAGAAAAATGGCTGTCAGAAAGTCCACGCGATAAGTTCAATCTAAGGTTATGGGCACACAAGGTGTTTGAACCCTATATAGAACAAACTTAAAAACACGTTTAAAATTTAAAGGGTCTTAAAAAATGGTTTTAGCAAAAAATACTGCGCCTTAAAAAACACCATCCCTTACCATGAATAAAGGACCCCGCTTGGATTAAAGGCTCTGAAAGCAAAAGCAAAACCAACCGAATGCAATACATCGACCCATTCATCACTTTTCGTATCAAATCGACCCACAACAATATTACCTACATCTCGACCAAAATGAATCCATTTAGTATCATGAATTGAATTTTGGCCAGGAATCCAGCCGATAAATATGCCATCCCGCATAACAGCACCTTTTTCTCTCAGCCTTTTAAAGGTCCAAGCCTCATCTCCAATGGCAACAATCCTATCATATGGGTTTATGTCATCTGCAAGGATATAAGCTTCTAGGCCATTTCCAACTGACGAACCCATACGTATATACGGGGTCGTACCGTAAGGTAAAACATCAAGATTGGGAGGTAACATTATTTGACCATCGGAATACCGATTCTTGAAACGAGAAACAGATTCTAGGCGGCTCGCGATTGGCCTAAGTCGACTACCCGTCCTCAATCCTAGAATGGCACGCCCGGTATAACGTTGCCACCAAGACTGTGTCTCGGCATCATAAATAATGGTATCAAAATGCCGGGTACGACCCGTATTGCCAAAAAGTGCCACTTTCTTGCTGACCCATCTTTCGTAAACCCTCGCAGAATTTGTAAGTGGACTATAACTTATCAATATCGGCACGCCGGCCAACTCATCATTTACTAATTCGTGCCAAACTAAATAACGTAAGGGGTAGGCGCGAGCCTTATGATTTACCTCGACACTTATCACGGGTTCTATTTCACCTATATTACGGATCGTTTTAACGTCACCAAAGCTTGGCTTTACAAGAGGCCGGACTGTATCTCGAGTTGCCCCATGATATCGGATTTCTGATATATTAACTGCACGCAGAGTGAAATCAGCGTAAGGAAATTCCTTAGCCCAATGCTGAATATTATCGTTTATAGCCTCAGCTAAACTAGGTAAAAGACATAGTCCCAAGATAGCCACAATTAGTTCTACAAAAAAAAGGAAATTGGGAGCTTTTCTTGCACGCAACATGCTTAGGATGTTACCTAAACATAGCAAGTATGACAAACGAACGGGAAAAAATGAAAACAAAATCCAAAAGTGAGATGTCAGAAGAGGAATTAGATCTCCATCACGCCAAGAAAATGGCAAAAAAGAAGGCTGCTCGTGATAAAATCATCGCGACCAAGACTACCGAAAAAGGCCTTTTAATCGTTCATACCGGAAAGGGGAAAGGCAAATCGACAGCAGCGGTAGGGTTAGCGGTTCGAGCCATTGGAAATGGGATGCGAGTCGGAATTGTACAATTTGTGAAAGGTGTCTGGGAAACAGGTGAGCGCCACATTTTGGAGGCCTTCCCTGAGCAAGTTGTCATAAAAGCTATGGGTGAAGGTTTCAGTTGGGATACTCAGGACCGTAAACGTGACATTTTAGCAGCGGAGCAAGCCTGGGCGACTTCAAAAAATATGATTGAATCAGGCAACTTTGAAATGGTAATTCTGGACGAACTTAACATACCATTGCGTTACGACAATCTCGATATAAATGATGTTGTCAGAACGCTTACTGCTAAACCTAAAATGCTTCATGTGGTGGTTACTGGTCGTAATGCTAGAGATGAACTCTTGGATGCGGCTGATTTGGTGACCGAAATGACAATGATCAAGCATCCATTCCGCTCTGGCGTTAAGGCTCAAAAAGGTATTGAATTTTGATTCTAAAAAAACTGCTCGCACCTTTCCTCGTTTTATTGCTCTTGAGTTGCGCTTCGAGCACACCACCATCTGTTATGTCAGAAAAGTTAATTGCTGAGGCTGTCGATACACTATACCAATTTAATCTTCATAAAGAATTAAAACATTATAAAAAATTTATATAAGGGGCAGCGGGTATCGTCATTTTACCGGAGGTGGTAAAAGCGAGCTGGTTCGCTGGTGCAGAAACTGGCGACGGTGTTTTATTAGCACGCCACGCCCCCAGTCAATGGTCTGACCCAAGCTTCCTTACACTTGCGGCCGCCAGCTTTGGGCTGCAGCTTGGCATCCAAAACACATCCATACTTTTAGTTCTAAGAACCCCTGGAGCACTCCAATCGATTATAAAACACCAAGGGAAAGTGGGGGCTGATTTTGGAGCTACAGTTGTTTTTTATGGTATGGGCGCAGAGGCTGCCACAACGTCAAACCTTGGTGCAGACATAGTTGCATTCGCAGCTCCAAACGTCGGAGCATACATGGGTGGTTCCTTGGAAGGGTCCGTACTTATTACACGACGTGATTTAAATGAAGCCGTTTACGGTGTCGGAGCAACGCCACAGGGAATAATTGCGGGCAAACGGAAATCTGGCATTGCCCAATCACTCAAACATGCCCTCACCCGCTAAACCCCCAACCCGTTTATTTCGATCTCTAATGATTCAGGGCACAGGGTCCGATGTAGGGAAATCCCTCCTCGTTGCAGGCCTCTGCCGCCTTCTCCAAAAGCGCGGCAAAAAAATTGCTCCCTTCAAACCACAAAATATGTCAAACAACGCCGCTGTCACCCTTGACGGCGGGGAAATTGGCCGTGCTCAGGCGCTTCAGGCCCGTGCATGCGCTATCGCACCGAGCGTGCACATGAACCCCATTTTATTGAAGCCTCAAACGGATATTGGCGCTCAAGTGATTGTGCAGGGCCATGTGAGCGGTAATGCCAAGGCTCGTGACTTTCACGCTTTAAAACCTAAATTATTGGCCGCCGTTCTAGAAAGCTTCGAAATCGTCGGCTCAAACAGAGATATTGTTATTGTCGAAGGGGCAGGAAGTCCCGCTGAAATTAATTTAAGGGCCGGCGACATCGCTAATATGGAGTTTGCTGAGGCTGTCGATATTCCAGTAATCATAGTTGCAGATATTGATAGAGGTGGTGTAATTGCTAGTTTGATCGGCACCCATGCAGTTCTTACCGAATTAGAACGAAAAAGAGTAGGAGGATTCATTATCAACAAATTTCGGGGTGATATTTCACTTTTTAACGGCGGGGTCCAGACTATTAGGGATAGTACTGGATGGCCTTGTCTTGGCATTGTTCCTTATTTCAGCCATGCTAACCGGCTGCCGGCAGAGGATGCTATGAGCCTCGACGAATTTATAACGGTAAATCAAAATGATAAATCTGATATAAAATTTGCTGTTCCGCGCCTTTCACGGATAGCCAATTTTGATGACCTCGATCCACTTATCCAAGAGCCAGGTATAGTTGTTGAAGTGGTTGAAGCTGGGCGTCCTCTCCCAAACGATGCTGACGCAATACTGCTACCCGGCTCAAAATCAACATTGACTGATTTAAAATACTTACGCATTCAGGGATGGGACATAGATATTTTAGCGCACCATCGCCAGGGCGGCGTAGTAGTTGGTCTCTGTGGTGGATATCAGATGCTTGGCAATACTGTTGCCGACCTAGATGGAATAGAGGGGCCAGCAGGCACCGTGCAGGGTTTAGGTATTCTAGATGTTGAAACCGTGATCAGCAGAAAAAAAACGCTAGAAGAGGTTAAAGGGTCAGATAATATATGCGGGTCCAGAGTCCGAGGTTATGAAATGCACATGGGGAAGACAACAGGTAAAGATACAGAACGCCCCTGGATAACCCTCGAAGGCGGGCGTCCCGAAGGCGCGCAAAGTTCGGATGGTCGAGTTATGGGGACTTATTTACATGGCCTTTTTACCGAGGATAGTTTTCGCCACGCATTCCTAAATCTGCTTTCTTCAAACCATGCTAGGTGTTTGGCATATGAGCAACAGGTGGAAAATACCCTTGATGAATTATCAGAACATATAGAACGCTATGTTGACATTGAGTCTATTCTAGATTTATCAGTTTGATTTAGTATTGCACGTATGTCGACATGCTTTTACGGAAGATGAGAAAGTGCTATCAAAGGCTATGAATTGAAATAGCTGCGGGCCCGTAGCTCAACTGGTTAGAGCCGGCCGCTCATAACGGTCTGGTTGCAGGTTCGAGTCCTGCCGGGCCCACCATTTTTATCCAAACCGCCACTCGGGATATTGATCACACCAACTCCCGGAAATCTATCACCATGCAACAAAGTGATTACTGTATAGATCAAAAGTAATGAATAAATAAAACCAAATTTTTTTGCTTGCACTATAAAATTAGTCGTCTATGTGTGATCCGATAAAAAACTAATTTCGTAGTGTTGGGGACCTTTTTGAACTGAAGCAGCTTAAATTGAATAATATCAGCAACTCTGAAACTTCTTCTCCACTAAGAATAGCAATAATCGGGACTGGCATAGCAGGTATGTCAGCCGCTTGGCTACTTAATAAAAGCCATCACATTTCGGTCTACGAAAAAGAAAAACGGGTCGGCGGTCACTCAAACACGGTAGACACAATGCTAAATGGTTTTCCTATTCCAGTTGATACCGGATTTATAGTTTACAACGATCGTAGCTATCCAAACTTAGTCGCCCTTTTCAATCATTTAGGTGTACCCACCAAACCAAGCAACATGTCCTTTTCCGCGTCATTGGACAACGGTGCGTTTGAATATTCTGGTTCAGACTTAAGTAGTCTCATTGGCCAACGTCGTAATATTCTGCGTCCTCGCTTTTGGCGGATGATAGCCGATATAGTAAGATTTTATCGTGAGGCACCACTTTTCCTGGCGCAATCACCCGCGCCTGACATAAGTCTACGCAAATATCTACTCGAAAATAAATATACTGAGCATTTCATTAATGATCATCTGTTGCCTATGGGAGCTGCAATTTGGTCAACATCGACAACCGAAATAGAGGCTTATCCAGCTCACGCTTTTATACGGTTTTTCCAGAGCCATGGTTTATTATCCCTTAAGGACCGCCCAAATTGGCGAACCGTGGACGGCGGTAGCAGAACTTATATAAAATCACTTACCGCTCCTTATCGAGACCGAGTCCGCTTTGATGGTGTGAGTTCAATAAAACGCACAAAAAATAATGTTGTTGTCTCCGATTGGTCCGGCAGAAAAGAAACATATGATCATGTAGTAATTGCAGCACATGCAGACGAAGCGATTCGACTCCTTCTGGATCCAGATGAGCAAGAAAAAGCATTACTTGGCAATTGGCGCTATACGCAAAACCGAGCGGTTTTACACTCTGACCCATCACTTATGCCAAAGCATAAACGAGTCTGGTCTAGCTGGAATTTCATCGATCGGTCACGAGCAAAATCCTCCCGGGCGCTTTGCGTCACCTACTGGATGAACCTTTTGCAATCACTTGACCAATCTAAACAACTTTTTGTCACTTTAAACCCTATGCCTGAACCAAAACCCGAGATGGTCATAAAGGAGTTCCGGTATTCCCATCCTTTCTTTGATCAAATGGCACTCACAACCCAGCGTGCGCTTTGGAAACTTCAGGGACGCCGTCGTACATGGTTTTGTGGTAGTTATTTCGGATATGGGTTCCATGAAGATGCTCTGCAATCGGGATTGGCCGTGGCTGAACAACTCGGTAAATTAAAGCGCCCATGGGACGTGGCAGCAGACAGCGATAGAATTTACGCCCGTGACTTCGCACAGTTAAATGCCTCATGATACTCACATCATCCATATATGAGGGTACAGTCGCACATATTCGCATACGCCCAAAACGACACCGTCTTTACTATCGAGTTTTTTCTTTACTTTTAGATCTTGACGAATTGCAAACATTAAATGATGAGTTTTTGCTCTTCGGCTACAACCGATGGGCGCCAATCGCTTTCTTTGATCGCGACCACGGGCCAACAACAAACTGTCCTTTGCGTCCATGGGTAGAGGAGCGTATGCGAGAGGCCGGTCTGCATCCCGATGGAGGACCAATACGGCTATTATGTTATCCAAGGATCTTTGGCTACGTCTTCAATCCTATCAGCGTGTTTTTTTGTTACAACCTAGCGGGATCGCTGACGGCTATACTTTATGAAGTCTGCAATACTTATAGAGAACGTCACACCTATTCCTTTCCTGTTGATAGAACGACCCGGCCTTTTATCCGCCAATCCTGCACCAAAGCCTTGTATGTCTCACCGTTTAACAGCATGGATAGTAAATACGAGTTCCGCATCATTCCTCCAGGAGATGAATTCAATCTTGTAATCAGACAAAAGGATATCGAGGGGCTATTATTAACGGCATGGTTCAAGGGGTCTAAAGAGCCAATCGCCGGCCGTGCCCTGATACGAAATCTTCTTTTCTTTCCATTTTTTACTGTAAAAGTGATTGCTTGTATTCACTTTGAAGCTCTTCGGCTCTGGATTAAAGGACTGAAGGTTGTTGCTCATCATCCAGCAGAGCAAATGATAAACAGCAGTGCCACACGGAAACCTCAACAAGAGATCTAATACAATCATGAATACATCTAATTTTAGATTAGCAAAGCAATCTAGGTACGGGTTCGACCTGCGCCGTTCCAGTTTACTTGAAGCCATCGCATCGCGTTTTTTTAGCCAAATTGAAAAAGGTTGTTTGATGGTTGAATTCCCGTCAGGTCATAGAAAAACATTCGAAGGAAACACTTCGTGGCCACAAGGTTTTCTAAAGTTATATAATTTCAAGATTATTTCGCGAATGTTCCTTTTCGGTGATCTAGGTCTCGCAGAGGGCTACATCGCTGGTGATTGGGACACTCCTCAACTTGCGGCCCTTTTGAATTTAGGAAATCTGAACGCAACCGCGATGACACACGCACTTAAAAAAACTTGGGTGGCACGAAAACTTGATATCATTCGACATGCTAAACATGCCAACACAGCACAGGGTAGCCGACGCAATATTTCCGCTCATTACGATATAGGAAATGCCTTTTATAAAATATGGCTCGACAAAACTATGAGTTACTCCTCTGCTATATTTGAAGGGCCCGATGAAAGCTTGGAGGCTGCGCAACGCCGGAAATATTTAAGGTTAGCAGAAAAACTAGAGCTCAAGCCTGGTCAGCAATTACTTGAGATAGGTTGTGGTTGGGGTGGGTTCGCCGAAATTGCTGCTACTGATTTCGGATGCAACGTTGTCGGTCTAACGCTTTCCTCCGAACAAGCTGAATTTGCTAAAGCCCGAATGGCTCAATTAGGGCTAACCGAGAAAGTAGAAATCAGAGTTCAGGATTATCGTAATATTTACGGCACATTTGACAAGGTTATCTCAATTGAAATGTTTGAGGCCGTAGGAGAAGCATATTGGTCTACCTATTTCAATACTTTGACACGCTGCCTAAAGCCCGGCGGGCGTGCTGCATTACAAATAATTACAATCGATGACAAAAAGTTTCCGTCTTATAAAAAAGATCCAGAGTTTATTCAGCGCTATATTTTTCCTGGTGGCATGTTACCAGGACATCAAGCATTAGTGGATATTATCGACTACAGTGGTTTCGAGTTGGTTGACTCCTTTCATTTCGGAGAGTCCTACGCAGAAACACTCAGACGTTGGGATCAAGAATTCCAAACAAAGTGGCCTGATATCAAAGCGCTCGGCTTCAATGAACGTTTTTACCGAATGTGGCGATACTACCTTTGCTATTGTGAAGCAGGGTTTGCTCAGAATTCTATTAATGTTGGCCAATATCTGATTAAATTACAATGAACATCCATTCTAAATTTTCCCTCCCCACACGCATCCTAGTCGTCTATACATTTCCATCATTCATTATCGCGCTCCCGACCATCCCCGTATACATTAACCTTCCTACACTTTATGGGGTAACGCTAGACCTTGGTCTTGCAGCTGTGGGATTTGCGCTAGTTGGCGCTCGAGTTTTTGACACGATAAGTGACCCCCTTGTTGGCTTGCTGAGTGATCGATGGGGATTTCGCAATGCTCGGCGGAAGCCCTGGATTGCCATTGGAGCGGTAATTGCAGGTTTTGGTCTTTTTAAAGTTCTAAATCCACCAGAAGAGCCAGATACAACATTTTTACTTATCTGGTGTATAATTCTTTATGCGGGCTGGACTCTTGTCTCCGTTCCCTATCTGACTTGGGGTGCGGAGTTAAGCACAAATTACAACGAACGAACACGAATAACGGCGTGGCGCGAAGGATTCGGTTTAACAGGTATCTTAGCAGCAGGGGGGATTGCGGCACTAGCACCGAGTCTTGGGTGGAGCGAGCGCGAAGGGACCGAGAGCATCGCCTGGCTAGCTATTGGTATGGGCACTATAATCATCCCAATAATGCTTTGGTTTGTTCCCGATCCCGTATCACGACCCCCACCAATCAACCATCACGCAAAAAAAAATACCGTCAAGAGACTGTATACAATTTTTAAAAATCGCCTTTTTTTAAGACTACTTTGCACATGGTTTCTCAACGGTATCGCAAACGGAATACCGGCAGCGCTATTCCTGATCTATTTGGAACACGGACTTAATGCTTCGGCGGAAGTACGACCCCTATTCATTTTTGTATATTTTCTAGCCGCTATTTTTTCTATCCCCATTTGGCTTTCCGCGAGCCGCTACCTCGGAAAACACCGAGTTTGGAGTTGGGCAATGCTACTGGCTTCAATAGCCTTCATTACTGTCCCTTTTATGCCAATGGGATCACTCGCACTCTTTACTGGGGTTTGTATTGTAACAGGGGTCGCATTTGGGGCTGATTTATGCCTGCCTCCATCTATCCAAGCCGACGTGATAGACTATGACCGTTGGCGCTTCGGCGAGGAACGTGCTGGACTCCAATTCGCCTTATGGGGAATGAGCACTAAGCTTGCTTTGGCCATTGCAGTCGGCGTATCGCTACCCAGCTTAGAAATGCTAGGATTTGATCCAGACTCCCCTACAAAACAAGGGATTTCGACTTTAATAGTAATTTATGCTTGTATACCCGTCGTAATCAAAGTGTTAGCTGTTAGCGTGATTTGGGAGTTTCCATTGAATTCGGCGAAACAGGCTGCCATTCGCCGCCGCCTCGACCGGCAGCAGTTAACACTCGTCCAGAAAAGGCCGCATTCTAATGCGAAACCGTTTAACTAGTCTATTCGCAGCCGCCATTACGTGTGGGAGTTATACATAAAGACGAGCCAGGCCTTTCACATTTAGACCATTTAATATTACTCTATTTTTACCATGGCGCGGGTTTCCACTCTCGCGTCTTGAAGCAGACTAATCACTAGGAGACGCAACAATGAGGCTGGTGCCCAAAACAACTTTTAAGGTCAAGACCAAACGCAATTTCAAGAGAGATTCCAAAAATTCTCGGCTCAAAATTCTAACCTCTGATGCGTTATTCCTTGATAAACGCGTCGTTTTGTTCGCAATACCGGCAGCATTTTCAACAACATCTTCAACGGACCATCTTATTGGTTACGAGGGACAGTGGGATTCATTTGTAACTCTGGGCATCGACAGAGTTTTTTGTCTTTCCGTAAATGATCCTTTCGTTATGGACGAATGGGGTAAATGTCTGGACATAAAATACGTACAATTACTTCCTGATGGTAATGGCGAGTTCACACGCAAAATGGGAATGCTAGTAGAAAAAAGCAATTTAAACTGCGGCCTTCGGAGTTGGCGATACTTCATGTTCGCTGAAGACGGAGTTATAAAAAAAGTTTTCGTTGAAGATGGATTCTCCGACAATTCTTCAAATGACCCATTCGAGGTCACTGATGCCGATACAATGCTAAATTACCTGCAAAACTGGCGCGAGCCATTCCCTTAGAGAATTCATCTAAATTTTTGCGTATACCGCATTAACGCGAAGAAGAAACCGGCATGTCATGATGGTAAATCCGCAAAATTAACTGAACGAGTAATTTATCACCCAGCCACTACCACCATTCACCATATCTGGTACCCTGGGGAGTCCGCTCAAAAGCCTTTTGAGATGGGTAGGCACGCCCGACAAGAGTATCGTCAACCGTGGGTGTCGGATTACAGAGAACAACGGCAACAACCGTGGGGTC
>PBLS01000073.1 GCA_002721825.1 Magnetovibrio sp. | reverse complement strand
TTCATTTGAACCTAAAGTATTTAGAGATCCGGCGGCACTATCGCTTTCATTTGAACCTAAAGTATTTAGAGATCCGGCGTCGCTATCGCTTTCATTTGAACCTAAAGTATTTAGAGATCCGGCAGCACTATCGCTTTCATTTGAACCTAAAGTGTTCAGCGAGCCCGTGGGTGCTTCTACGGATTCCGTTTTTAAAGGCATCGCTAATTGAACTCGCTCTTGGCTTCGCGACTTTGGCGCTTTAGCGTCATCCTTTTTAGTCATAAACCATAACGTGGTGCTACTTACGGCAATTAAAATGATGACTATAACGGCAATGCTTAAAAGAATTAGTTTTTTGCGCCCACCTTTTTCCCCGTCATCGCTTTTTGCTTGTAATGTGTCTCCACTGTTGTTTTGGCTGGGCGTTTCTTCAATTTCCGTTCCATCATTCCTTTCTACGTTGTCTCCTTTATTTGCAGCCGCTTTTGGACCTGCGCTGGTATCATCTTCATTTTCAACCTTGTTCATCCCCCCGTTGGTGTTTGGATCATTGATTTCTTTATGCTCAATATTATTAGTTCCGGGAGCATTTTCTTCTTTATCAATATTTTCGTCAGCAGACACTGGATTTCTCCTTACGTAATTCATCGCCGGGACCTGACGAAGGGATTAAAAATTTTTTTAAGACGCTAAGTTCTATGTGCTGCTTAAAACCCGGTTATAAAGTTAGTTAGGTCTGTTTATTTAAGGCCTTGTAATAAAGAGAGAGTCCTCGCAATAGATCCATTGCTCTTGTTAGTTGATAATCTTGTGGAGGATTGGTTTTTTTTTCGCTGTTTAGGGTATTTTTGTTATTTTTTTCGATGTTGGTTTCGTCTATTTCATCAGTATTTTTGTCTGTAGGTAGCTTGATCTCCTCATCACTATTAGTGTTTTTTAACGCACCACGTAAATCGGCCTCTCGTGTATTCTGAACGCTGGCGATTTTTTCGATCCGCGATGGTTCAACAATGATATCGGGATCTATCCCTTTGGCCTGGATAGAACGGCCCGATGGCGTAAAATATCGCGCAGTGGTGAGGCGCATTGCTCCATGTCCAGAAAGAGGCATGATGGTTTGTACTGAGCCTTTGCCGAATGAACGTGTTCCAAGTACGATCGCGCGGCGATGGTCCTGCAAAGCACCAGCCACGATTTCAGATGCCGAGGCTGAGCCACCGTTTATTAGAACTACAAGAGGGAGCCCGAGGCCAAGGTCGCCAGGCTTAGCATTGTAGCGTTGGGTTTCCTCAGGTTCGCGAGATCTTGTTGAAACTATTTCCCCTTGCTCTAAGAAAGCATCGGAGACGGACACCGCCTGATTAAGTAGGCCGCCTGGATTATTTCTAAGGTCGAGAACAAGACCAATTAATTTTTTTCCAAGTTTGTCGTGGAATGTTTCCATTGCCGTTTTAAGCCCGGAGCTAGTCTGCTCACTGAAAGATTTTATACGAATGTAGCCGATATCTTTTTCGAGGCGTGAGCTAACTGAATCGAGTTTGATTACGGCACGCGTAATTCGTACGTCAAACGGGTCCGCGATACCCTTGCGCCGAATGGTTAATATTATAGTGGTTCCGATTTTTCCGCGCATACGATCAACGGCCTGGGATAGCGTTAAACCTTGTACAGGTTTTTCATCAAGATGCGTAATGAAATCACCAGCTTTAACACCCGCTCGGTAGGCGGGAGTATCATCAATAGGTGAGATAACCTTTACGAATCCAGCTTCCATCGTGACTTGAATCCCAAGGCCACCAAATTCACCGCGCGTATTAACCTGCATATCGCGAAAATTTTTAGCATTCATAAAGCTTGAATGAGGGTCAAGTGCCGTTAGCATACCATTTATAGCCGCTTCTATTAGCTCTTCATCACTAGGCTCTTCGACGTAATCGGCGCGAACCCGTTCGAACACGTCGCCAAAAAGATTAAGCAACCGATACGTATCGTTAGTATTTTTTAGCGTTTCTGTTGCATCCGTATTTTGTGGCGCTACTGCCAGAGCTAACGCCGTAGTGATTATTATTAATATTAGCTTTTTATAGTTTTTCATCCGCTTGCCTTTTTTTTGCTAACCGTAAGCCAGGCGAGAGGATCCATGGGCTCGCCTTTGTGCCGAAACTCAATGTATAGTGCTGGTTTTTTGATATGAAGACGTCCATTGATGGAGGTTTCTTTTGTTTTCCCCATGACACCAGCTGGCTCGCCAGATAGCACTCTTTGGCCAACGGTAGAATAGATTTTAGCCATTCCGGCCAGTAGGCTATGATAGCCTCCAGAGTGCTCAATTATCAAGAGTTGGCCGTAGCTTCGAAATGGTCCGGCAAAAGCTATTTTTCCCGAATGGGGAGCGACAATTTGTGCGAAAGCACTAGTCTCAATTGTTAAACCTCTATGGACACGTTTCGACGAAATGGGTTGGCCGAACCGTGTTATAATTCTACCTATAACCGGGAAGGCCATTTCTCCGCGAGCAGCTTCGAATGATTTTATGGTGGCATGATTTTTGTGCGGCGCTTTTTTTTCGGCAAGAGCACCTGACGAATTAGCTTTTTTTGATATCTCCCTATTTGGATCCTGTCTCGCATTTAATTTTTTAAGATTACTAAGAAGCTCTTTTATATTTTCAGCACGTTTGGCTAGAACTTTAGCCTGGCGCTCAGCTGATTTTGTTTGGTGCATTGTGCGTCTATGGAGAGTGGATTTCCGCCCTAGAATGCGGTTCATAACAAAACGTTGTTCTTCTAAATGTTTAACCTCGGTATTCAACTGGTTACGTTTGCTTCTTGCTTCCTTTCGCGTGGATTCAAGTTTTGCAAGGTTAGCACCAAATTTCTGAACTTTGCCTTTTAGACGCTGTAGTATAGCGCGAAGAAGTATAGCCGTCCGCACCATGTCGGCGGGTGGGATAGCCTGCATGACTAGAGTTTCTGGTGGATTAAAAGCTATGCGTTGTAACGCGGCTAGAACCTTCCCTATCTGCTGGTATTTTGAATGTAAATGTTTTGTAAGATTTTTCCGGTGGGTGTCTAATTGTTTAAGCTTTGATTCTATCTTCTCTATCCGTCTTTCGTGATTTTGGATTGTTCGCGCTTTAGCGACTAAACTCACGCGTATGTCTCCTATATCTTTACTTAGAATTTTTGCTTTCCGGTTAAGAGCTTCAGATTTTGATCGTACAGCATTAAGCTTTTCTTGAGTTTTTTGGAGGATTTGTCCGCTGTCGGAGGATGGTAGTATTGGAAGTACTTCTTGAGCAGCTAACTGATCGGTAGTTTGCATTACGTGAAATGCAAAAATGGCAATGAAACATATTCCCAGGGCCAACCGCCGAACCATCTTATTTGCCTTTAGCTGCTTTTTTGCCGCTCGTTCTAAGAAGGGACTTTCCGGTCATTACAATCGGTTTATCGATGCCCATAAGTTCAAGGAGGGTGGGGGCAATGTCGCAAAGTCTACCGTCATCTAGGGCTAGCACACCAGATGGCGGGTTTATTAATATTGCTGGTACAGGGTTAAGGGTATGCTGTGTATGCGGTTCACCAGTTGTGCTATCGACCATTTCTTCGCAGTTTCCATGATCGGCGGTCAACAAAATAGATCCTCCAACAGCCCTTATTGCTGTCTCTAGTTGGCCGAGGCAAGTATCGATTGTTGTTACAGCATCTATGGCCGCTGCAAGAATTCCGGTGTGGCCAACCATGTCCCCATTGGCGTAGTTAACTACAATGAAATCAATATTTCGGGACATGATAGCAGACACCAGCTTTTCAGTAACTTCAACTGCTGACATCTGAGGCTGTAAATCATAAGTTTTAACTTTTGGAGATGGGATCAGTATTCGCTCCTCACCTTTAAACGGATCTTCCTCTCCCCCGTTGAAAAAAAATGTTATATGAGCGTATTTCTCAGTTTCAGCTATACGAAGCTGCGTGTAACCAGCTTCTGAGATAACTTCTCCTAAAATTTGGGAAAGGCTCTCGGCAGGAAAAAGCGCAGGAAATAATAAACTTAGTTCGTTGGAATAATCCACCATGCCTAAATAGGCGGCAAATTTAGGTTTATTAGTGCGTTTGAACTTATCAAATTGAGACTTGGTAAGTGCGGTCAAGATTTCTCGGGCTCGATCAGCTCGAAAATTAGCCATCAAAAGTCCATCATTTTCGGACATACCGGCATAATCCCCAATCACAGTCGGTTTAATAAATTCGTCACCTATGTCTTTTTCGTGATTGGTCTTTATAGCCGCCAGAGGATCGTCAGCACGAAGGCCAGTAGCGTTAGCAAGCGCCGAATAAGCTTTTTCAATGCGGTCCCAGCGTTCGTCACGATCCATGGCCCAATAGCGTCCACTGATCACACCGAAATTAAATTTTTTAAGTCCAGCCGTATCCTTAATTATTCTGGCCAAGTAGTCGTAGCTTTTTCTAGGCGGCGTATCACGGCCGTCTAGGAAAGCATGCAAACAAACGGGAACTCCATAATTTGTAATAATACGCACAAGTTCCAACAAATGGTTCTGGTGCGAATGCACACCACCGGGGGACAGAAGGCCCATCAAATGACAGGTTCCACCGCTATCTTTTAATTTATCAGCAAATTTAAGTAGTTCTGGATTTCGTGCAAGAGCTCCACTTTTAATAGCTGCGTCAATTCTTGGAAGGTCTTGCATAACAATACGCCCGGCACCAAGATTCATATGACCAACTTCCGAATTGCCCATTTGGCCTATAGGCAACCCAACATCTGTAGCACAAGATTTAAGTTTTGCTTTTGGATACGTACTAATGAACTTATCCCAATTTGGTGTTGGCGCTAATGCGATAGCGTTATTTTCAGCTTCTTCTCGTTCGCCCCATCCATCGAGAATGCATAGCACTGTGGGATTTGGTCGATATGGTTTATCAGACGAATCAATCATAAAAATAATATACTCTAGATAGATCTTTATGGCAGCTTAAATGATACTTGGTTTGGATAAGATTAAAATTGTGACTGGAAATATTTTCTAGCTTAGCCATATGATTAAATAATAACTAGGAGCGTAAAAATGTTCTTTAATATTTTGAACCAAGCTACAGATATTGTCAGCAAGGCCCATGCATTGCCGGGCCGCACAGAACCTATGTCTGTAACCGAGCCCCATTTCGTTAACGGCAGGTCTTTGGAGCCCCCATTTCCGGAAGGTTATGAACGCGCAATGTTCGGACTAGGATGTTTTTGGGGCGCAGAACGATTGTTTTGGGAAGTATCCGGCGTTTATGTTACAGTAGCTGGCTACGCTGCGGGGCATACACCGAATCCTACTTATGATGAAGTTTGTTCTGGATACACCGGTCACAATGAAGTGGTTCTGGTAGTTTTTGATCCGAAAGAGGTTTGCTACGGGAGTCTTCTTAAAGTTTTCTGGGAAGGGCACGATCCAACCCAAGGTATGCGACAGGGTAATGATGTGGGAACCCAGTATAGATCCGGTGTGTATTATTTTGATAAGGGACAACAAAATATAGCTAAAAATAGTTTAGCGCTGTACGAGGAGACTCTTAAAGCGGTTGGGTTCGGAGAAATCACCACCGAAATATTGCATGCGCCGGAGTTTTATTATGCTGAAACGTATCATCAGCAGTATTTGGGTCGAAATCCCAGCGGTTACTGTGGCCTTGGTGGTGTTGGTATGAAATTTGAGGATACACTAATTTGAGTAGCATTAGGCGTTAAAATCTTAGTGAAATTTTGGCTGGCTACGTGCAGCAGATCCTTTTAGGGTTTCGATACGTTTAATATCTTCGTGTTCCAAAATACCTGGATTGGCAATGTAGTCTTTAACCATGTCTCCGCAATCGTCACCCCAGAAAACCTCCTTACCAACACGAAAGCTTGGGACACCGAAGATGCCAGTACTGATAGCGTTTTTACCATTTTCTACCAAAGCGGCTTTAATAAGTGGGTCTGCCACGCACTCATCGGCGTCATCTACGTTTAAAGCCTTTTGAATGGCTTTCCATCCATCGTTATTATCGGGGAGGTTTCCCTCGACCCATATACATCGAAAAATCGTTTGAATATGTTCTAATTTATTTCCAAGCGCAATGCAGAGCCGCAGCGCTCGCAAGGGATTAAAGGGATGTTGAGGTGGAGTGCGAAAAGGAATTTCATCACGCTGAGCTCGCCAAATGCATTGATGGAAGGTGAATTTTTTTTTGGAGGGTATTTCGGCCGGTCCCTTTTGCCCCCAGTGATTTAAGAGCCCTGCAAAGAGTAGAGGCACATACTCTATTTCAGCTTGTAGTGATAGATCGAAAAGACGCGTGGACTGAAGGTAAGCATAAGGCGAGATAAAATCAAAATACCAAGTAATTCGCTCCATCAACAGTTCCAATTCATTGCAGTAAGTTTTAGAGTGATATAATTGAACATCAACGGATGATGGTCAAAGTTAACTTTCGATTCCTTTAAAGGTTACCGATATAAGAGATAAGTTAATTAGTTCTAATGTAAAAAATATAGAGGTGTATAGGTGGGGAGCGAAAATACATTGTCTTAATTCGTGATATAGAAACGAGGAAATTTTTATGAAATATTCTCTCAGCAATGACAGTGTCCAGGTTCATCGTGATGGGAATTGGATAGCGCCAAATGCGGCGCTTATTGGCAAGGTGATCATGGGGAAAGACGCCAGTGTCTGGTTTAACGCTACACTTAGAGCGGATAATGAACCAATTACGCTTGGTGAACGCTCAAATGTTCAAGATGGTTGCGTATTGCACACAGACCCAGGTTTTCCCTTGGAGTTGAAAGCAAATGTTACTGTAGGACATATGGTTATGTTGCACGGCTGCACCATAGGTACAGGAAGTTTAATTGGCATGGGCGCTATAATTCTAAATGGTGCAACCATTGGTGAGCACTGCCTGATAGGCGCAGGCTCATTGATTCCCGAGGGGAAAATTATACCACCTAACTCTCTTGTTATGGGGCAGCCTGGTAGAGTAAAACGGCAGCTCAATGATGAAGATTTGCGACAATTAGCAAGCGCCTCCGAGCATTATGTTCTGAAAGCAAGAAAGTATATGGAAAGCATGCGAGTGCAGGATTAAATGCCTCTCAGGTAAGCTCGTTAATAAATTAAATATCCAAAACTATATCGCTGGTTGGATGAGAACTGCAGATCAAAATATCGTTGGTGTTTTCTGGTGCTATGACCCCTTCTTTGAAATAGGTGTATGTTCCAGTTATAACTCGACTTAGACATGTTTGACACATGCCGGATCGACAAATGAAGTCGGGGTTAACATTAGTAGCTTCAGCTAGTTCTAGAATACTCCCGGAAGCTGACGACCAGTTTGCTTTTTTGCCACTACGCTGGAAAATTACTTCAAAGGAGTCAGCAGTATTAGTGGGGACACGTTCAGATAACGTATTTTCCTCCAAAAGATTAGTTGCTGGGCCAAAGAATTCGTAATTGATTTGAAATGGGTCCACGCCCCAACTAATTAGTCCTTGGTAGAGTGAACGCATAAACGGGATGCTCCCACAAAGAAAGAATTGAGGTTCCGTACCGGGAAGTAACGTTTGTAAAAGGTTTATGTCTACGTGCCCGGAGCTGTCGAAGTCGGAGCCTAACCGACAGCCACTTCCTGGTTTACTATAGCGGATATGTACGTTTATATTTTTATTTTTGTTGGCGAGTAACCGGGCATGTTTTCCAAAAGCGTGTTCGCGACTATTGCGGCTTCCATGAATAAACCATACGTCGCGTGTTGAATTCGTATCTGCGATAGAGGTGAGCATACTTATTAATGGGGTGCAGCCAATTCCACCTGCGAGGAAAACAACAGCCCCTTTAGCTTCGGGTCGCAAAACGAAATCTCCACTGGGAGGAGCTAAGAGAATACTAGAACCCATATTTACGTAGTCATGTAAGTAATTTGAGGATGTGCCAGGAGGAACATGTGGAGCTTTCGTCGGAGGCGATTCCCGTTTAATCGACAAACGATAGTGATCATTGTTTGCCGGGCTGTTGGAGAGTGTGTAACTGCGTAAAATGGGAGTGTTTTGTCCGGGAACGTCAAGTTTAATGTTGACAAATTGACCGGGTCGAAATGGTGGCAAATGATCGCCATCCTCAGGCTTAAGATAAAAAGATGTTACTATGTCGCTTTCCGCCACTTTTCTGTCGACGATGAAGGGACGAAAGCCTTTCCAGGCTGGTTCTTGCGCCATATTAAACTCCAGCTGTATATGAACGAGGGCTTGTACCCGGGCTTAAGCCTGATACCCTGGCGAATCGGAATGGACAAGGTTTTTTATGGATACTGCGTGGTAGTTTAGTTGCGTAAGAAGATAGCCCGTCGGATGGATAACAAAGCTTGGGATGACTTTGTTCATTGGTGTCGAGTTCATCGCCTCAACGCGGTACCGGCTAATTCTTGGACAATTGCAGCTTACGTACGCTGGTGTGAGCCGCGCATGAAACCGAGTGTCATCGCCAAGGCAATTATAGAAATTAACCGAGTACACGAGAGCAAAACCCGAAAGCGCATATACCGTGATCCTTTGGTTAAACGTACATTAAAAATGATCGAAAATCGGAATGATAAGGCTAAAGGCAGTGTTAAACTTGATTTATTTGATGATTCGCTGACGATCGATGCTCGGGGTCTTAATAAAAGAAATAGCTCGTCCAGTAAGAGCTCCCAAAAGCGAGGGCCAAAGAGTTCTACTGTCAGTCGTTTAAAACGTGGATTGAATTCTTCACCAAGACTAGTTTCAAGGCGTAAATTGGTTCGTTAAACATTTAACTGTCTGAGATTATTTAATTTTTTGTATATTTAGTGCACAATGCAGAACATCATATTAAAAATAATAATATGCTAAAGCAGCTGTATGGTCTACGTTAGCAAATGGTGAAAACTCCCCTAATAACCACTATTGCCACCAAAGTAATATCAAACTGACCGACCAAATAAAAAAAATTGAAGACTGATTTTCGCAGCAAATGTTAGCTATAACGACAGGTGGCAACACAGGTGGCGATTAGATTATTGTTACTATCATACGCATCCGCAGTTGCAAAAAATATACGGCGACCGCCGCCAGTCTTGCGCGCTATGACGCGAAGACGTGTATTTTTGGCAGGATGGATAAAGTTTGTGGTCATGGAAACTGTAGCGGATTTTCGGATTTTGCCAGTATCAGGACACATAGCACCAGCTCGTGTACACGCTGCATCCAAGATTGTCATTAAAACGCCACCGTGTGCATGCCCATAACGGTTAGAATGATGTTCGGCCATCTCTAGCGAGATTGCGGCGTGGTCAATGTCCCATTCGGTAATTTTATAACCCACCAGCTTCTGAAATTCGCCGGACTCAACGTCTGGTATGTTGTTCATTTTTTATCTCCGGCCCGTTATGTGGCGACCAATAATTTCCTTCATGATTTCTGACGACCCCCCGGCAATACGGGCAAAGCGATTATCTGCCCATGCGCGCCCAATTGGATATTCGCGCATATAACCGTAGCCACCAAATAGCTGCAAACAATCGTCAAGTGCCTGGCACATAGTTTCAGTAGTTCGTAATTTGGCGATGGCGGCGTCTTCAGCAGTTAATTGGTCAGCCAAGAGAAGTTCTATACACTTATCCACGAATACGCGCTGTACAGTAGCTTCCGCTTTTATCTCCGCCAATTTAAAGCGCGTATTTTGGAATTCAGCGAGGGTTTTTCCGAAAGCCTCTCGCGCATTCGTATAGTTTATGGTCCACTTTAGCGCAGCTTCTATCGTTGCGATGGCGCGAATCGCAACTATCAAGCGCTCTTGTGGGAGATTCTCAACGAGTTGAATAAAGCCCTTTCCCTCGTCACCCAGTAGGTTTTTTATGGGCAACCGAACTTGGTCAAAAAAAAGCTCTGACGTATCTTGGGCGTGCCATCCAATTTTTTCTAGGTTCCGACCACGTTTAAATCCTTCACGTCCACGTTCAACCAAGACAAGACTGATCCCACGGGCGCCCTCGCTTGGGGTGGTCTTACAAGCGACAATGACTAGGTCGGCCATCTGGCCGTTTGTTATGAAAGCTTTTTGACCGTGGATGACTAATTCATTGTCGTCTCGGACCGCAGTTGTTTTAATATTTTGCAAATCTGAACCCGCACCAGGTTCAGTCATTGCTAGGGCGCCAATGCATTCCCCAGAGACCATCTTGGGCAGCCAGGTTTGCTTCTGTTCTTCAGAGCCGTATCTAATAATGTATGGAATTACAATTTCAGAGTGCAAATGGAAGCCTGGACCCGTCACTCCATGAATTGCCATTTCCTCTAGCAGAACAGTGGCATAGAGAAAATCGGCTCCTGGGCCGCCATATTTTTCTGGGACAGAACAGCCAAGGTAGCCTTGTTCACCAGCAGCTAGCCAAATTTCACGACTAACCTGGCCGTCTTTTTCCCACTGGTCATGATAGGGAACGATTTCCTTATCAATGAAATGACGGACGGAATTTCGGAAAACGTTATGTTCTTCGCTAAACAAGGTTCTTTGTATCATTATATTTTTATTTTACTCGTTGATTTTATTAATCGATTTAAGCTAATGGGATTCGACAATCCATTCGCTTGCTTATAGTAAAGTTGCCGAATAATCGTAACAAGGGACCATTAATAACAAATACAAGATATTTTAAGGTGGAGGAACGATTAATGTCCGAAGACAAAATGTTAGAAGGAAAGGTGGCTCTAGTTACTGGTGCGGGGCGTGGTGTCGGTGCTGAAATAGCTAAGATGATGGCATCTCGAGGGGCTAAGATTATAGTCAATGATCTCGGTGGAGAGGCAGATGGAGAAGGCACGGATCAGATGCCAGCCATGGAAACAGTTAAGGCGATACGAGAGAGTGGGGGTGAGGCGGAAGCAAATTTTGACAGCGTAGGTGATTTTAGCGCAGCGAAAGGAATGGTTGAACAGGCTCTAGACCATTATGGTCGGATTGATATTCTTGTTAATAACGCAGGCATTTTACGAGATGTTATTTTTCACAAGATGACGGAAGAAGATTGGGACGCTGTAATTAACGTTCACCTTAAAGGTAGTTTTAATACGTCACGTGCGGCAGCTACATATTTTCGCAAGCAAGAGTCGGGGGTTTTCGTTCACATGACCTCTACATCTGGGCTGATTGGAAACTTTGGGCAGGCAAATTATGCTGCTGCAAAGCTAGGTATTGTCGGCCTGTCCAAATCGTTGGCGCTGGACATGTCACGGTTTAACGTACGTTCCAATATTATATCACCTTTTGCGTGGAGTCGTATGATTGGCACAATCCCCATTAATGATGAGGCTCAGCGCGAGCGTGTGGAGAAATTAAGAGCCATGACACCAGATAAGGTTGCTGTTATGGCAACGGCGCTATGTGCAGATACCGCTCGTAATGTCACGGGCCAAGTTTTTGCTGTTCGTAACAACGAAATATTTCTTATGAGTCAACATCGCCCATTAAGAGGAATGCATGAAGGAAAAGGCTGGACACCGGAAAGTATTGTTGATCACGCTTTTCCGGCTTTGGAGACAATGTTTTACCCACTTGATCGTTCTGCGGATATCTTTAGCTGGGATCCTGTATAATGGTTGTCGACCTGGATAAACTATATAATTGGCCGTTCGAAGAAATTGAGCAAACATACACAGTGCGTGATTCAATAATCTATGCACTCGGTTTAGGCTTTAGCACAAACCCTACTGATGACGAGCAGCTTAATTTCACCTTTGAAGAGCGGAATTTTAAGACTGTGCCGACGATGGCAGCCGTGCTGTGTTCCCCGGGTTTCTGGCTTCGTAATCCCGATTTAGGCATTGCTTGGGAGAAGGTTTTGCACGGAGAGCAATCCATTGAACTGCACAGAGCTTTGCCGACCCATGCGACTGTTAAAGCACGTACACGTATCTCGGATATTATAGATAAAGGTGAAGGCAAAGGCGCGCTAATTTTTACTGAGCGAACTTTGATAAATGTCGCGAGTGATGAAGCGTTAGCGACGTTAAAATCGACGACCTTTGCGCGTGGAGATGGTGGATTTGGGAAAACGCCTGGGGTACAACCTGCGCCGCATACTCTTCCAAATCGCCTGCCTGATAGAATTTGTGATCTTCCTACATCACCGCAGGCAGCGCTCGTTTATCGCTTGTCGGGAGATCTAAATCCTCTACATGCGGAGCCGAGAGTAGCAGCGCAGGTAGGATTTGAACGGCCCATACTGCATGGGTTATGTACACTGGGTGTTTCCGGTCATGCAGTTCTCAAAACATATTGTGGGTATGAAACGGGGAGGTTCAAATCTTTGAAATTGAGGTTCTCAGCTCCCGTTTTTCCAGGCGAAATCATTCGGACAGAAATGTGGCGTGATGGAGATCAGATTTCTTTTAGAGCTAGGGTCATAGAACGTGATATAATCGTACTAGATAACGGGCTTTCTATAGTCGACGTTGGTTAAAGTTTTTGGGAAGCGATTTGGCGGTACGTGTCAAAAAAATCCAGGAGAACAAGAATGGGTCCTCTCAAAGGTCTTAAGGTGGTTGAAATGACAGGACTTGGTCCTGGACCATTTTGTACGATGATGCTTGGAGATATGGGGGCCGAGGTGGTGCGGATCGATCGACCGCAATCGGCATCCATTGAAGGAGATCCCGCCACTAATATTAATGCGCGATCGCGTCGGTCCGTTGCTTTAGATCTAAAAACCAGTGCTGGCAGGGAGGCTGCGGCAAGGTTGATTAGTCAAGCTGATATTTTGATTGAAGGCTTTCGCCCAGGTGTTATGGAGCGTCTTGGTCTTGGTCCCGAAGAAAGCTTAGCTGAAAATCCAAAGTTAGTTTATGGCCGTATGACCGGTTGGGGCCAGGATGGGCCTTTAGCCAACTCGGCTGGGCATGATATCAATTATTTGGCAATTACCGGTGCACTCCATGCTATTGGACCAAAGGAGGCTCCGGTTCCACCCTTGAACGTTGTCGCCGATTTTGGGGGTGGCGGTATGTTGCTTCTTGTTGGGGTTTTGGCCGCTATTTTTGAAGTGCGAATATCGGGGAAGGGCCAAGTAGTTGATGCGGGCATGTCGGATGGAGTGCCGTTGTTGCTAGGTAGCGTTTACACCCGTCTGGCGCAGGGGTCTTGGCTAGATCAACGCGAATCCAATCTGCTTGATGGAGGTGCGTATTTTTACAGTGTGTATGAGTGTTCGGATGGGAAATTTATCTCGCTAGGTTCCATCGAACCACAATTTCATGCGCTTTTATTAGAGAAGTTGGGACTATCGCTTGATCCTCTTTTCCAGAATCAGCTTGATCCGGATGGATGGCCTGCGGCAAAGGAAAAGTTGGCGAGTGTTTTTAAAACAAAACCTCGTGATTATTGGGATACAGTATTTGCCTGCACTGATGTTTGTTACGGACCAGTTTTAAGTATAGAAGAAGCATTTGAGTATGAGCACAATAAAGCGCGGGGAACGTTTATGGAGATTGATGGCAACAAGCAAGCGTCTCCTGCTCCTAGATTCAGTCGCACACCTCAAGCAACGCCAACACCGCCGCCAAGGCCGGGTGAACATAATAAGGAAGTCCTCTCCGACTGGGGTTTCAGCTCAGCCGATATTCAAGAGCTTGAGGAGGCTGGCGCGCTATAAAAATCAAGTTATGGAGTAGTAAATGAGTATCGGAATTCAATCCTTTGGAGGGTATATACCGCGATTGCGGCTTGACCGAGGATCTATCGCAAGTGCTCATGCCTGGTTTAACCCCGGTTTAAAAGGATTAGGTGCCGGGGAACGAGCTATGGCGAACTGGGATGAGGACTCGATAACCATGGCTGTTGAAGCTGCGCGCGATTGTTTAGGTGCGGCGAGCATTGATTTGGGAGGAATTTACATGGGCTCGACCACCATGCCTTTCCAGGATCGTCAGAATGCGGGGATTGTGGCGCAAGCCTTATTATTGGGTAAAAATTTACTTACGTTAGATATTACAGGCTCTCAGAGGGCCGGCACATCTGCCCTAATAGCAGCGTGTCAGGTCGTAATGGGAGGAAGGAAGCCTATTCTAGTGGCAGCGGCGGAAAAGCGTCGGGCCCGGGCTGCGAGCATCATTGAGATGACAACTGGAGATGCTGGGGCTGCAGTATTGGTTGGTGAGGGCGATGGAGTTGCCAAACTTTTAGGTAGCCATTCGACGGCTGTAGATTTTATTGATCATTATAGAGGGCAGGACCAAGTTTACGACTATACCTGGGAAGAGCGCTGGGTTCGTGACGAAGGCTACATGAAGTTGGTACCGGAAGCTTGTGAAGCGGTTTTGAAAAAAGCCAATATCGCAGCTCACGATATTAAGGCCTTTTGTTTTCCCGCTGCCATGCGACGTGTAGCTAATACATTGGCCAAGAAAATGGACATTCCAGAAGAAGCTATTCGGGATAATTTGCAGTTAAAGTGTGGAGAAGCTGGAGCTGCGCATGGGCTTGTTATGCTGGTCCATGCTCTAGAGGATTCGAGCTGTGGCGATATAATCCTAGTTACAGGATTCGGTCAGGGCTGTGACGCCCTTCTCTTCCAGGTTACAGATGCTATTACGCATTTTAATCCGGTCAATGGAATTTCAGGTCACTTATTGATGGGGAGAAATGAGACTAACTACAATAGATATTTGGCGCATAATGAGATGATAGAAATGGAGCGTGGTTTACGTGCAGAGATGGATAAACAGACCGGGATGACAACCCTTTATCGAAATAAGGACATGATTATGTCGGCAGTCGGAGGCAAGTGTTCTGAATGCGGTACGGTTCAGTTTCCAAAAGCTGGGGTATGCGTTAACCCAAATTGTGGAGCTGTCAACGCACAAGAGGATTATCGGTTTGTTGGCGCCCGCGCTCAATTAAACTCTTATACTGCTGACCGCTTAACTTATTCACCAGACCCTCCCGCTTATTATGGTATGGTACAATTTGATGAAGGAGGTCGGGTAATGACAGATATTACAGATGTTGATCCTGAGATTGGGCTTGAAGTTGGTATGCCTATGAAATTGACTTTCCGGATCAAGGATTATGATACGAGACGCGGTTTTAGGCGTTATTATTGGAAAGCGACACCGGACAAAAAAAGTAACGGAGAATAATCATGGCCGCGGGTATTAGCGACAAAGTCACAATTCTTGGCATGGGATGCTCGAAGTTTGGTGAGCGCTGGAATGAAAATGCGGAGAATTTAATGTTGGAGGCTTTTACTGAGGCGCTTGAAGATTCTGGCATTGGAAAGGACCAAATTGAGGCGGCTTGGTTTTCCACCGCTATTGAAGAACAACATGTTGGAAAGTCTGGTCTCCCGCTCTCTATGGCCTTACGTCTTCCCTATATTCCTGTGACTCGTGTTGAAAATTATTGTGCCAGTGGCTCGGAGGCTTTCAGGGGTGCGGTCTATGCGGTGGCTTCAGGGGCCTGTGACATTGCTCTCGCACTTGGAGTGGAGAAGCTTAAGGATACTGGCTATGGAGGACTCCCGCAGCGCTCGAGGGGTTCCGTCAACGATCAATTCTGGGCTAATGCTTCTGCTCCGGGTTCATTTGCCCAGCTTGCAAGTGCATATCAGGCTAAACATGGCATTCCGCCAGAAGACATAAAGCGGGCGATGGCTCATATTTCTGTTAAAAGCCATGATAATGGTTCTAAAAACCCAAAAGCACATCTCCGTAATAAAATTGACATTGATCGAGTATTGAAGGCACCAATAATAGCGGAGCCATTAGGATTATTTGATTGCTGCGGGGTAAGTGATGGCGCGGCATGTGCGGTAGTTACTACCCCGGAAATTGCCCGTTCATTGGGTAAGACTGACCTGATTACGGTTAAAGCTCTGCAACTTTCGGTATCTAATGGTATGGAAGCTCAACATAATTCGTGGGATGGAAGCTATTTTATGACGACCCGCAAGGCTTCCGAGCGGGCTTATAAGGAAGCAGGTATTTCGAATCCGCGTGAGCAGATTAGTTTGATTGAAGTTCACGATTGCTTTTCGGTAACGGAACTTGTGACGATGGAAGATCTATATATCTCGCCAGAAGGTGGCGCGGTAAAGGACGTATTGGATGGTTTTTATGATTCGACGGGCGAACTTCCATGCCAGATCGATGGTGGCTTAAAGTGTTTTGGCCATCCTATTGGCGCTTCGGGATTGCGCATGATCTATGAAATGTATTTGCAAATGCAGGGTAGAGCCGGAGAGCGGCAGCGCGATGATAATCCCGTCTTTGGCTTGACCCACAATCTTGGCGGATTTCCACATCAAAATGTGTGTTCAGTGACGATTATAGGAAAAGAGGGGGCTTGATTTTGGTTTCTGTTTATTGCTCCCAGTGATAAACGCCATTTTATCTTAGGATTAAAACTAGGTTAGCAAGATGGATACCTCGAATTGTTTTGATGTTGTTGTTGTCGGGAGTGGTGCTGCCGGATTGAGCGCGGCCTTAGTTGCATCTGTATCGGGGGCAAGAGTACTTGTTTTAGAAAAAGCATCAGTAATTGGTGGCACGACTGCTATGTCGGGGGGCTGCATTTGGGTTCCAAACCACCATCACCAAGCAGCACTTTCTGTTGCCGATTCCCAAGAGGCGGCTCTTGACTATATCCGTGCTGTCTCTCCGGAAGGATGGCATAATCAAGAAGAGTCTCTTTGGGTAGCTTTTGTTACAAATGCCCGTAAAATGCTAAAGTTCGTTGAAGAACATAGCCCGACGCGTTTTATTCCAAATCGTGAACCTGATCCATATGCCGAAGAGAATGGGGGGCTTGCTTTTGGGCGCAACGTCTCGGCTGCCCCATTACGACCGTCAATTTTGAAATCTTGGCGTCATAGAATTCGCCAGCCAGCTATAAAGGTCGATTTAAATTACGAGGAGATTTTCGATAACCCCTTTATCGCGAATCCCAAGAAATGGGGACTTGTTTATGCGCCGAAATTGCTCTGGCGCAAATTTACGGGTCTACGTACGCGCGGGAACGCATTGGTAATAGGCTTGTTCAAAGGTTGTTTAGATGCCGGTGTGGAAGTCTGGTCAGAGGCCAAAGTTAAATCCTTAACTATGGATGCAGACCGGATCAACGGTGTAATCGTTGAATGCCAAGGCAAGGATATGGAGGTAGCTGTTTCGAGTGGAGTAATATTAGCCAGCGGTGGATTCGAATGGAATAAGGAAATGATGGCTAGGTATTTTCCTGGGCCAGTGGAGTGGACTGCAAGCCCTCGGACTAATACGGGGGACGGCCAACGTATGGCCTTTGAAGTGGGTGCTCATCTTGATCGTATGGATCAAGCTTTGATAATGGGAACATCTCCGGTTTATTACGATGATGAAATCCAAGGTTTGCCCGCTAGTGATTATTTTTTACCCCATGCGATTATTGTTAATAAACTGGGCAAACGGTTTGTAAATGAAAAGCAAATGAATATAGGCCTTGCTTTTGCTGAACGTGACCAGAAGACGAGAAAGCCGATTAATTTGCCTGCTTGGCGTATTTATGACGCGCAGTATGCGGCTAAGTATCCGCATATGCTTCCTAAAGCGCAAATACCCAATAACCGTTTTCAGGCAGAGACTCTCGAGGAATTGGCAAAAATAATTAATGTTAAAGCAACGGGTTTAGTTTCGACAGTAGCACGCTTTAATAGTTTTGTGCGTGCGGGAAAGGATGAGGACTTCGGACGAGGTGACGGTATATGGGATACAAAGCGAGGGGGGGATCCTAGCAATATGCCAAATCCCACTCTAGGGACACTCGAAAGGCCGCCATTTATGGCCATGCCTTTTCACGCAAGTTTTCTTGGAACAAAAGGCGGACCTAGAACTAATGAAAGGGCTCAAGTGCTTCGCCCGAATGGCAAACCAATTGAGGGCCTATATGCTGCGGGAAATGTCATGGCAAATAGTTTTGGGTCCAAGGGAGTTGGGGCGGGTACTACATTAGGGCCGTGTTTGACGTGGGGATATATTGCTGGTTGTGATGCGAGCAAACATTTTATCAGCGGAAGGTTGACTAAGTAATCTGACCTTAAGGTAGGTAAGGGACCCGTCGTGACAATAGACATAAATCCGATTAGTAAAGATTTTGCGGCTGAAATCACGGGACTAAGTATTGAAAAACCTCTTAACGATGATACACGTGACGATATCATTTCTGCCCTTGATACCTATGCGACAGTGGTAGTTCGCGGAGATCCCGTATCGCAAGAAAAACAAATCGGCTTCGCCCTGCGGTTTGGTTCGCTAGATGACGTAAATGGTGTTCTGAGTACGGGTATAGAGCGTCGGGTACGACCAGAATTAACTGATGTGTCGAATATAGATGCTGATAGGAAACTATTTGATCATAACGATCGCCGTCGTCTTTTTAATCTGGGTAACCGGTTGTGGCACACAGACAGTTCATTCAAACGTGTCGCCGCGAAGTATTCTATGTTGCATGCACATACGGTAGTGCCAGAAGGGGGAGAGACCCAAGTTTGCGATTTGCGGGCTGCCTATGATGCCCTTGATAATACAATGAAGTCGCAGATTTTGGATTTAGTAGCCGTACACTCGATTTATACTTCTAGATCCATTCTGGGGTTTAATAATTTTTCGGAAGAAGAGCGTCTAGCCCTGCCCCCAATATGCCGGCCATTGGTGCGAGAACATCCAGGATCAAAACGAAAGACATTGTATTTAGCATCCCACGCTGGGCAGATTTTAGGCCTCACAATTGCTGATGGTAGGCTTCTGATACGGGAACTCATGGAACATGCGAGCCAGCGCAAATTCATTTACACGCACAAGTGGAGAGTAGGGGATCTTTTGATTTGGGATAATCGATGCACTATGCACCGTGTTCGGCCTTTCGACGAATACTTGTACAAACGTGATATGCGTCGTGCGACAGTAATGGAGATGGAAAAGGGCCAAGTTTACGAGGGGCTCAGTTAGTCTATAAAAAGTCTAATATAGTAGATTCATTGTTAGGACTAAAGGAGATTAACGAATCTATTCTTTTCGATTATTTTTTAATTAATATTTCTCGAAAAAATTTTATTCGTAAAATTAGGTGTACAAAATGTCGACGAATAAGAACTGGCTCAATCTAACTATCGAAAAGACGCTTGAGCCGGATCTACCAATCTGTGACCCGCATCACCATCTTTGGGAATTTAGGTATGAGCGAGTTGCCAATAGATACCTCATTGATGAAATCCAATTAGACTTAGCCTCTGGTCATAATATTGTTTCGACTGTATTCATCGAGTGTGGAGCTATGTACCGTTCTTACGGGAGCGAGAAAATGCGGCCGGTTGGAGAAACGGAGTTTGTTAACGGCATAGCAGCCATGAGCGCGTCTGGTCTCTATGGAAAGACGCGTATTGCCGCGGGGATAGTGGGGCAGGCGGATCTTTGTTTAGGTGAAAAGATCGGAGATGTACTGGATGCGCACTTGGTGGCTGGAGGCGGTAGATTCCGGGGTATTCGTCGACAAGCCAACTGGGACACGAGTGCGGATATCGATAATGGACGGTTCGTTGACCGGCCTCACATATATGCCGAAGAAGGTTTTCGTGAGGGTTTTGCCCAATTAGCAAAGCGTAACCTCAGTTTTGAAGCCTGGTGTTTTCATACTCAAATTGAAGAATTGATAGACTTAGCACGAGCATTTCCGGAAACGACAATCATTTTAAATCATTTTGGAGGTCCTTTAGGCATTGGGCCATATGCGGGAAAGCGTGATTTAATTTTCTCTAAATGGAAGCAAGACATAGTTAACCTTGCAGCCTGTTCAAACGTTTACGCTAAACTAGGTGGGATAAACATGGAGATAAATGGTTATGGTTGGCATCTTCAACAGAAACCGCCAGGTAGTAGGGTTTTAATGGAGGCGACCCGACCATACTATGAACATATGATAGAGCATTTTGGTTGTGAACGATGCATGTTCGAATCTAACTTTCCGGTGGATATGGTTACCTGTAGCTACAATGTCCTATGGAACTCTTTCAAGCTCCTTGCCGCTGAATATGGAAGCGAAGAAAAAGCAAATTTGTTTCATGATACGGCGGCACGGGTGTATAGGATATGAAAATAAAATAGTGTTATTTATCCAGAGCTAACAAACCGCTTGACGAGTTTAACCAGGCTTTGTCATGGTCATTCGCGTGTAAATTAACAGGATGTTTGATGACATTTTCCAGCCCAAGAAGTATTGCGGAGGCAATAAAAGAACTCGAGGGTGGGGATTCGACAGTTCTGGCGGGAGGCACAGACATATTTCCTGCTACTGTTGATTATGCTCTTACTGATAATGTACTTGATAT
>PBLS01000072.1 GCA_002721825.1 Magnetovibrio sp. | reverse complement strand
TGCTTTATTTACATTAGCTATAATGGGAGCACGCTGGGATGAAATCACAGCTCTTCTTGCCTATGGTCAACAATCGGGCCTGGCTGAAAGTCGAGGTGGAGGAACTCTAGATTTTGAACTTTTACAAGTTACAAATTACTTAGTGTCATATTTTACGGGTCCTAAAAATTTTATTGGGGGCTTCCCACTGGTGTTTTTAGTGATTTTTATAATTTCTTTCCGGGCTAATCAGAAAACACAGAAGAGAGGGCTCCTACTAGCATTAATAGGCTTGATTGGCCTTGCGTATATTGGCGCGTGTTTGAAGGTTGTGCTCGTCTTCTATTTCCCAGCGTTAAAGGCTAATAACTTTCTTCATGTTATGCAAAATTTAGATTTTATGCTGGCGATTGCAGGGGGGTATGGCATTGAATATTTGAGAAAACTAGCTTCGGGGAAAAAAAATTTATCCGGCATCTATGCAAAAACGATCACTTTTCTTCCACAATGTTTTGTTATTTTTGTCGTTGTACTCAATTTGCATATAAAGGCTATTTATATATTTGACTGGGTCTCTTGGGGGAACCTATATCAAAATTCTGAAAATCCAATTTTTATTAAATTGGCCGAAAAAATTAAGACTAATGAAGGCCAAGCCCGCGTCCTGTCTTTGCATATGAGAGGCACTCTTCTTAATTCGTATGGACTTGAAACGTTTGCCGGCTATCACGCGATGACATCACGGCGTTATCTGGCATTCTGGAAAAAAATGACGGAAAAATGGCACCAGCGACCGAATAGGGAAAAGTACTTTCACGCGAGTAGGGGGTCCTTGACCGCTATCCTGCCCATACCTGGGGAAAACGGTAAACTTTCTGAAACAGATGGTGAACGGGGGATATGGTTAAAAGATTTTGCTAATATAAATTTAATTTCTCTCGCAAATGGGGGATATTTGGTTTCGCGGAACCAATTAAAGGATAAAGGTCTTATATTAATTAGCGGGACTCAGAAGTCATGGGATTCCCTAACTCGCATTGAGAAGGTTAAAAAAAATATAAAAGGTAATTTTAATGGCGATCAAAATATTTTTTTATACAAAAACCCGAGCGTTCTGCCGCGAGCTTTTGCTGCCGATTCTATAAAGGTTTTTGATTCAAGTGATCAAGTTCTTGAAGCACTGAGCCGGGCAGACCGGAGAGCACTTGCAAAAACTGCATACGTAAAGCGAGAAGATTTTCCAGCAAATATCTCTGCAAGCGGAATGTTGGGGCGTCCAGATGTTTTAATTACAGAATACTTGCCTGAACGCATAAAAATTGAAATTTCGCATCAAAATAATCCTAGCGTGTTAATTGTTACAAATAGTTATAGTCCATATTGGAGGTGTAAAATTGATGGGATTAAAACCAATATCTTCCCTGTGGATCATGCCTTTTGGGGGGTTGTACTCCCAGCGGGAGCGAAAACGATAGTCTTTGATTATTTTCCCCCCTATAAAGCGGGAGCTGGGGGCCATTAAACGTCATTTATATTCTGCTGATATTACATTCACAGAATTAGTTTATCACATTAACCTTCTCGGGCAATTTTCCATTTAATAGCAGTGCGTTGGTGCGTGTGATGACCACTAATTACTATCTGTGAAGTTGATTCAATCTTTCCGGATCCTACATAAATGCTCTCCTCAAGAGATAGCTTGTAATCTGAAACTCGCATTCGCCAGCCTCGACCTGTGGGCAATTGAAGTAAAACTGATTGGCCTCCTTTTGTTAATGACGCTTTGATACTAGGATGCAAGTGGAAGCGAATATCAAAGTTATAATCCGTTTTTCTACTAGCTTTCAAAACGTCTTCCCCTCGTAGATCTAAACCGTCGTTTGCTAAGTAAATTGACCTATGATGGACCAGGCCAAATAAGTCGAGGTAACCATTGTGGCAGGCCTCGACCAAGACGTTTCGATTGTCTTCTCGCCGGCGCACGTTAAAACAGTGTGCACGACGTGTCCCAAAACCAGATATAGGCCGGATATCGGATGAATGGGTGTTATATACAGTGAGGGTTGAATGAGCAGCAGTTGAACGAAGTGATTCGGTTAAATAATTGTTCTCTGGCAGACCGCCGCAGTTCACGATTAAGCGGTGGCGATTTACGCTAAACTCAAATGATAAAGTCCCCGCATGCCCCGCATTTAAGGGCGAGCTAACAGGTGTCCCAACATCGAAAAGTATTAAACTACGCTGAGCTGTAATGCGGAAAAAGCCGGAGTGCCGAGCGCTCGCAACTGCCTTAGCTCGACTGTGAGTGAGTTCTAAAACCTGATTAGTTTTATCTGACGAACTTTCGCTAGAACCGTTGAACAAGGCAAGGCCGCCATCTTTATGAAGATAGGTCCGAAGCATAGAGACCATACGCTCTATTGTGTCTTGTAGACTTTCAGGTTGCTTAATGTTAGCTACGGCCAGAACTTCACGGATATGTATAAGTATACCTAGTGATTCTAGATGAAGGTGTGGTTGTCGAGAAAGTTGTCCGCCATCAGAATAAATGTTCCTCGGCAAATCTTTAAGTAGTCCAATAATTGTATTATGTAGATGCTTTCTGAAAGGTTTCATGTATAACGTTGCAAAAAGAGCACCACGCGATATACGAAACATGTCGCCATGTTTACGTGCGTAGCTTAAAACTCTGAACAAATGGCGAGCTTGGCGATTTAAACTGCGTGTGAATTCATCCTTAAATCCCTTTGGGGCGTTTTTGCACAAGACGTCAAAATATGTAAGCGAAAAAGTAAGTCTGTCGCTAATCGATTCCGGACGCCAGCTCTCCGCATGCCAAAGGTGGTTTTTGGCGAGCCAATTAGAAAGGTGATTTTGGGCATCTGATATAGATATAGGGTTATCTGTGCTTGATAATTGTATCAGCCATTCAAAGGAATTCTCAGTTACAATTTGAGATAGGGGAATACTCCAAATAATAGGCGCCGATGGCCAAGGAGTCGAAAGATCTTTCCCGAGAGTTAAGCTATAAATCCTGCTTGCGAAGATAGCATTGCGGAGATCTTGGATCATCTTATCAATCTAAAAAACCGGCTCAATCAAGCTCAAAATTGCCTCTATAGTCTTTCTTAAGGTTCTGATTTTGATCGTCTTTAGTCAATATTGCATTGCCGATAATTAATACCTCAATATCACTTCCCATAAAACATCGAAATGCATCGTCTGGAGTGCATACGATAGGTTCGCCACGAATGTTAAAGCTGGTGTTAACTATTACGGGACAGCCAGTACGTTCTTTAAAGCGGGTCAAAAGAGCGTGGTAAAGAGGGTTAGTTTTGGAATTTACGGTTTGAACACGTGCTGAGTAATCAACGTGTGTCACGGATGGTATTTCAGAACGTGGGACGTTTAATTTGTCAATGCCGAATAGGCTTTTTTCTGTGTTAGTCATTTTACGCTGACGTTGTTTGATAACGTCTGCTACGATCAACATGTAGGGACTATCCGCTTCAAGTTCAAACCATTGGGCCGCGTCTTCCCTCAATACTGATGGGGCAAACGGTCGAAAGGATTCTCTAAATTTAACCCGAAGGTTTAGGGTTTTTTGCATTGAAGGAGAACGTGGGTCTCCAAGAATAGAACGAGCGCCTAAAGCTCTTGGTCCGAACTCCATTCGACCTTGAAACCAGCCGACGGCTTTACCTCTTTCGAGTGCGGTTACAGTAGATTCAATTAGCGAGTTTTCGCTGACAGTTTTAAATTTAGCGCCAATGGCAGTAAGTCGAGCCTCAATCTCTGCTTGAGAAAACTCTGGACCCAGATACGCACCATTCATAGAGTCTAACTTATTAATGACCCGGGATCTTTTTTGGAAAAGATAATATACGGCTAATGCCGCACCAAGTGCACCGCCAGCATCACCTGCAGAAGGCTGTACCCAAATGTTTTCAAAAGAGCGGTCGCGGAGCACCTTTCCATTCGCAACACAATTTAAAGCCACTCCTCCTGCTAAACATAGGTTTTTATAGCCGGTTTCATGGGCAAGTGTGCGAGTTAGTTTTAAAACAACTTGCTCTGTCACAGCCTGCACAGATGCGGCAAGGTCCATGTGTCGCTGGGTAAGTGATTCTTCAGGTTTACGTGGCGGCCCACCGAACAGTGAATCGAAGTTGGCATTTGTCATACGTAACCCGGAGCAATAATCGAAGTAGGATTGGTTCAGGCGGAATGAACCGTCTTCTTTAAGGTCTACTAAGTTCTCTAGGATTAAATCCTTATATTTTGGCTCACCATATGGTGCCAAACCCATTACTTTGTATTCGCCAGAATTAACTTTAAAACCAGTGTAATAGGTAAAGGCTGAATAAAGTAGCCCAAGTGAATGCGGGAAGTGAATTTCTTTGATCATATCGAGGCAATTATCATTGCCAAGAGCGACAGAAGTTGTCGCCCATTCGCCGACACCATCCATTGTTAGGACAACAGCTTTTTTAAAAGGTGAAGGGAAAAAAGCAGAAGCAGCATGGCTTTGGTGGTGCTCTGTGAATAAAAGTCGATTTTGCCAATCAAAATTCTCATCAAATTCAGCGAATTTTTTTCGCAGCAAAGTTTTTTGAAATAACTTTTCTTTTAGCCATAATGGAATTGCAACTTTGAATGAAGAAAAACCCTTTGGCGCAAATGCGACATATGTTTCTAGTAACCGTTCAAACTTTAAAAAAGGCTTGTCGTAAAATACTACAAAATCTATATCATGAAGCGAAATTCCACTATTGCTTAGGCAATAACGAATGGCATTTTCGGGGAAATTAGCGTCGTGCTTCTTTCGTGTAAACCGCTCCTCCTGAGCCGCGGCCATGATACTCCCGTCGGCAATCAACACTGCAGCACTGTCGTGGTAAAAGGCGGAAACTCCTAAAATACGCAAAAGTTATTTCCTAGAAAACTGTATAAATAAAAGGAGCTACAGCAGATCCTTGACTCAAAATTATAAGGCCACCAAAAAGGAGCATCATAACAATAATTGGTAACAACCAGAATTTTTTACGGATTTTCAAAAATTCCCATAATTCGAGTATAAAATGCATAGCGTTAACCTTAAAATTGCCGTCGCATGTTCTCTGGCTCAGGCTCACCAGCTTCCCGTTTTATCCAATATGTTGAAGCCTCGGGATCAAACTTGCAGTTTAGAGGATCTTTATTGATAAGACGCATTATGAATGCTATCGGCGTTACTGTAAAAAAAAATAGGAGCCCCATCACTATAGGGTTAACAATTTTGTGCAGAAGCATACCAAATTTAAACCAAATAATATTAAGTGGGCGTAATATTTGGGGGGCAATTATGGCTACGCCGAAGAAAACTGAACCAATACCAAGCGCCCAAAACCTCAAGTCAGACCCGTATAATATTGGGAAGCCACCGATGATTAAAAATAATAATGCGAATACTATCCCAAAGGCTCGGTCAGATCCTGCGTTGATTCGCTCTCTTTCTGAAAAGACCTCGTGAAAACCTTTTAGTTCATCCATTGTAGCCACCATGCGTATTGATTGTTTTTCGTTGCTAGAGCCGAAGTATTTATAACTTTTCAAAACGACAAGCAAAAAACCCATCCATATGCCCCTGTTTAGGTAGATAACTTGGTAGAGAAAGAAACGTCCCCGTAGATGTCAGCATTTCAGACATTCCAAGTAAATGGTTTTTTGTGAATGGCAAAGGTCGGATGGGAAGCTCATTTTTTTTAGCTCGTTCAATTTGCATTAGCCCCTCTTCAGGCTGAAGGGAGCAGGTTGAGTATAAAATGATGCCACCGGGCTTTACTAACTCAACCGCTGCTACCAGTAAGGTTTCCTGTATTACCATCAATTCCATTACGTCAGAAGCAGTTTTGCAATGTGCTATATCTGGATGACGGCGGATAATGCCCGTACCGGTGCACGGTGCATCGAGAAGAACTGCATCTGCTAGTTCGATTGGTCGCCAGCTTTTTGCGTCTGCTTCGATTACGTGCGCCTTTAATTGTAATCTGGTTAAATTCTCCCTTAGACGCTGTAATCGTGTGGCGGAACTATCAATAGCCGTGACTATGGCACCAGCGCTCGCTAAGGCAGCGGTTTTCCCGCCTGGTGCAGCGCAAAGATCTATAATTCGCTTACCCCGTACATCTCCTATAAGACCGGAAACGATGTTAGCCGCCACATCTTGAACCCACCAAGAGCCTTCATTGTATCCCTCAAGATTTGTTATGGCCTGGGAACCTTCGAGCCGGACAGTATTCGTGTTTAACACCTGGCCGCCGAGCCGTATCGCCCACTTTTTAGGGTTGGCTTTCACGGAAATATCTATAGGGGCTTCTTTAAGGTGTGCTGACGCGATTTCGCGACAAGTTTGAATTCCATAAACCTTTGACCACGAATGCCATAACCAATCAGGCGTGTTGAGTCTAGTTTCATCTTGAGCATTTATCCATGAGCACCCTTCACGGGTAAGACGACGGAGTATAGCATTAATCAGTTTAGCGTAACGGCCTTCTCCTTCAGCGTGGAATAGTTGTACTGAGGTATGAACGGCTGCATGATCAGGAACTTCCATGAATAAAATCTGCGCTGCCCCGAGACGTAAAACATCTTGGGCTACTCTAGCCTTTTTTGGTAATGGTTGCGCAAGGCATTCGCCAAGAATTTGATCAATTTGTCCTAGCCTTTTCAATGCAGTTTTTACTATGCGCTCGGCGAATGCGGAATCAGCCTTTGAGGCAATTTGATAACCACCGCTCTCGATAATGGCGCTGCTTAAGGGTTTGCGTCGGCGAATGACTTGTTGGAATATTTTAAGAGCGTAAATGCGTGAAGCGTCGATCATATATGTTGGTGCCTGAATAACAGTCCTAATTTCACCCTTGGATATATCTAGTATTCTGGAGGGTTTTTAGACTCCTTTGATCTTGAATGACTGGATATATCTAAAGATCCGATGTATATCACTCTGTTGATAGAGTATGGGTTTATTCAATAGTCTGCTCAGCGATGAAAAACAAAGGCGGCGACAAATTATGGAAGACAAAAGTAGTATAGATGTAAAGGCTGCTTGTTCTGTAAAAAAAACAAATTTGCACCGCTCCCTAGCAATTATTCAGGATTCTAATCCTAATATCTCTAAAGATAAAGGCGAGATGTCTCCGCTAAATTCGGTATTATTAAATGAGGGGCATTTAGAAAAAAATGACAGTCAAAAAAGCCTAGACCCCACCCGATATGGAGATTGGGAAAGTAAGGGCCGTTGTATAGATTTCTAGGTCATGCGCTTTTATTAAAAAGTCGTTTTGTGTTAGTCAAAGTTATGTGCGGACGACAGCTATAAATGGCTCAAAACCGTCTTTAAGAAATGAGACTTTTCGAATCCATATCTAGCGATTTTGGCGGTTTTCTATCAGGTCATTCACTACAGCGGGTTCCGCTAAAGTTGAAGTGTCGCCTAGGTTAGAGTAGTCGTTTTCGGCAATTTTGCGCAGAATTCGACGCATGATTTTACCTGATCGCGTCTTTGGCAGTCCAGGGGCCCATTGAATTAGATCGGGAGTAGCAACGGGGCCGATTTCTTTTCTTATCTGCGCAACCATTTCCTTTTTAAGATCATCGGAGGGAGATACGTCGGCATTAAGAGTTATATAGCAATATATTCCTTGGCCTTTAATATCATGAGGATAGCCCACTACAGCCGCTTCAGCCACGCACGGATGGGCAACTAGTGCTGATTCTACCTCTGCTGTACCCATGCGGTGCCCGGATATATTTAGCACATCATCTACGCGACCTGTTATCCAGTAGTAATTATCGGAGTCGCGACGGCAGCCATCTGAGGTAAAGTACATTTCGGGAAAGTTAGAAAAATAGGTTTCCATGAACCGGTCATGATTTTTGTAAACAGTCCGAATTTGACTAGGCCATGAGCCAGTAATCACAAGTGCGCCTTCGCCCTCACCATGGATTTCGTTTCCGTCTGGATCTAATATTGCCGGCTTTATTCCAAAGAAGGGGAGTGTTGCAGACCCGGGTTTCAAAGCTGTAGCGCCGGGTAGTGGTGTGATCATAATACCACCTGTTTCTGTTTGCCACCAAGTATCGACGATAGGACATCGGCGTTCACCGACAACTTCATAGTACCAGTTCCACGCTTCAGGGTTGATTGGCTCACCAACAGTCCCAAGTAGGCGTATGGATGAGCGCGAGGAACGCTTAACAAATTCATCTCCTGCTCCCATAAGTGATCTAATTGCAGTTGGGGCGGTGTAAAAAATTGAAACCTTGTGTTTTTCGCATATTTCCCAAAATCGTCCCGGGTCAGGATAGTTAGGCACCCCCTCAAAAATAACTTGTGTAGCACCGTTTAACATTGGCCCGTAGTTTACATATGAATGCCCGGTAATCCATCCAATGTCGGCGGTACACCAAAAAACGTCGTCTTCCTTATAATCGAAAACATACTGAAAGGTCAGCGACGTATAAACACAATAACCACCCGTTCCATGCATAGCACCCTTTGGGGTTCCGGTGGAACCAGACGTGTAAAGTATAAAAAGTGGGTCTTCTGCTCCCATTTCTTCTGGTTCACAAAAATCCAAGGTATTTGCCGTAATATCATGATACCATACGTCACGACCTTCAAACCAATTGATTTCTCCTCCTGTAGTTCTAATAACAATTACGTTTTTCACACCCGGAGCTAGTTTACAGGCTTCGTCGGTATTAGCTTTTAGTGGAATTGGCTTTGCGCCGCGCCATCCTTCGTCGGCGGTAATTATAAATTTTGAATCACAATCGTTGATTCGGACGGAGAGCGCATCTGGAGAAAATCCGCCAAATACCACTGAATGCACAGCACCTATGCGGTTGCAAGCCTGCATCGCATAAATAGCTTCTGGTACCATTGGCATATAAATTGTCACTACGTCGCCCTTTTTTACGCCGAGGTTTTTTAAGGCATTAGCTAGGCGGCAGACGTGGCTGAGCAACTGATTATAAGTAACGGTTAAACTACTTTTATCAGGGTCATCAGGCTCCCAAATAAGGGCTGTTTTGTTGCCACGATGGCCAACATGACGGTCAATACAGTTGTAGGACGCATTCAGCGTGCCATCCTCATACCATTTTGTGTAAATATCTGGTATGGCCCAATTTACATTACTTATCTTAGTATACGGTTTTATCCAATCAATTCGTTGGCCTTGTTCCCGCCAAAATCCCTCGTTATCGTCGATTGAACGCTCATACATTTGGAGGTACTTGGCCTCGTCTACGTGGGCTGATGATGCGAGTTTTTCGGGTACCGGGTAAATTTGCTCGTCGCTCATTTTGTATGATCTCCCTTATGCGGATGGGGTTTTCGAGCTGCAAGGCAATTGCAACATGAAAGCGATTGTTTGACGATACCAAATTATGGCAAATCAGGTAAAAATCACAAGACGCGTTGATTAGTAAACTTTTTTCAATCCAAAACCTTTAGGTTTGGGTAGATTTATAAAAATCTCGTCGTCATATATCATTGCGGAAAGCGCTAAAAGGCTGCTGCCAGCACAGGGACCGGATACACAATAACCATCTTCTATACGGAATAAGGCCCCGTGTGTAGAACAAATGATGCGACTTTTATCTAACGTCAAGAATTGACCAGCTTTTATATCAAGAGGAGTCCCGATATGCGGGCAGGAATTCTTATAAACAAAGATTTTAGTTTTTTTGCGAACTACTAATGTGCCAAAGCGACCTTCTGTCGTCTCGACTAGGAAGCCATTCGAGCCTTCTTCCGGAATATCATCCATTGCACATAGTCGGACGATGGTATCATTCATTTCAGGTTTTTTAGTGACCGTAATCATTTTATCTTTAAACTTTTAAATTCACTAAAGTGTCCAGCGGGGAATCTGTTCCAATCGGTCGTGCTAAAAGTTCTGCTATCTCTTCATGGATTTCCGTATTTCTATTCACAATACCGTCGACAGCTTTGCAAATCGGCATATCGAGGTCTAATTGATCGGCTACTTTTTTTACTGCGCTAGCGGTATCGACTCCTTCGGCAACGGTTTTCCGTTCGTTGAGAATTTTGCCAATCGTTTGCCCTTGCCCAAGCGCAACTCCCAGCGAAAAATTACGTGACTGCATCGCATTGCATGTTAGCGTGAGATCACCAATTCCAGAGAGTCCCATTAATGTCTCTGGTTTTCCGCCTTTTGCTAAACAAAGCCGAGACATTTCTACTAATCCTCGTGTGATCAGTGCGGCGCGTGCATTGTTCCCGAGCCCCCTACCCTCAACAATACCACATGCAATGGCGAGCACATTTTTTATTGCTCCACCGATCTCCGCACCAATAAGGTCGTCACTGTTGTACGCTCGGAAGGTATTGGTTCTAAGGGCCTCACCTAATTGATTGGCTAGTGCACTATTTTCACATGCGAGGGTTACGGCTGTCGGGTGGCCCCTCGCGACCTCTATCGCGAAAGTAGGGCCAGACAATACAGCTAAAGGAAGGTCCCGAATTATCGACGCCACCACCTCACTCATAAGTGCGCCTGTCGCAAGTTCAATGCCTTTGGTGCAAATCACCACGGGAGTACCTGCATTTAAGAATGGAACTAGTGAATTCAAAGTTGTCCGTACATACTGTGCCGGTACGGCCAGCAGCAAGGCATCCGCCTTTGCAGCCTCAGCCATATCTATCGTCGCTTTAATAGCAGGGGCGAGTTTTATTTTTGGCAAAAACATAGCATTCATATGTTCGTTATTTATCGATTCGACAACCTCAGGTTCTCTTGCCCAAAGTGTAGTATTGTGCCCAGCCTGCTGAGCTAAAATAGCCAACGCTGTTCCCCAGGCCCCACCACCAATTACACTAAATTTATTCATTTCTAATTTGTAGCGTGTTCAACAGTAGACTCCAAGGAAGCCGTATACTGTTTTTTTAAATCAAGCCCATTTAGCTAAATTATCTTGTATATAATAATAAAACGTAAACCCTTAGGAGCACCCTTTATTCCGGTAAATTTAGTTTTGGGTCACCTGGGTCCAGTGGCCAACGCGGACGCGGGCGAAAATCAAGGTCATCACTTTCGCCAAGCAATAACTTCTCTAGGCCAGCCCAAGCCACCATTGCTCCGTTGTCGGTGCAAAGGTGGATGGGTGGTGCAATAAACTGTAGAGACTTAATTGTTGCAATCTTTTTAAGGCGCGCGCGAATAGCTGCATTTGCTGCTACACCTCCTGCAACGACAAAAGGCCCGCCCTTGCTATAGAGTTGTAGGAATATATCAAGCGCGTTTTCAGATCGGTCCGCTAATACGTCGCAGGCAGCCTCTTGGAATGAGGCACAAAGGTCCGCGATATCTTCCTGCTTTAATTCTCCTGGCGGAAGAGAATTAATAGTTTGGCGTACCTTAGTTTTTAGTCCAGAGAAGGAAAAATCACATCCAGTTCGACCCATCATTGGTCGTGGTAGGCTAAACCGTGCGGAATTTCCTTTGGCGGCTATTTTTTCAACTTCCGGCCCGCCTGGGTAACCAAGGCCAAGCATCTTGGCAGTTTTATCAAATGCTTCACCTACTGCGTCATCTATTGTTGTTCCTAGACAGCGATATTGACCTATACCTTCTACAGCTAATAGTTGACAGTGGCCGCCTGAAACCAATAACAAAATATATGGAAAATCAACGTTACATCTATTTTCATCTCCGGTTAGACGCACTGTGAGGGCATGGGCTTCAAGATGGTTGACTGCAATAAAAGGTAGACTAAGTGCAAAAGACAGCGCTTTACCCATCATCGTGCCAACCATAACCCCGCCAATCAGACCGGGCCCGCCTGTGGCAGCAATTCCGTCGATTTGATCGAAGTGGAGCTCAGCCTCTCTCATTGCCTCCTTTATAGTGTCATCTATGACCTCAACATGCGCGCGCGCGGCAACTTCAGGGACTACACCCCCATATGGTTTGTGTTCACTGTGTTGCGAACGTACAACATTGGAAAGTATGCGGCCACATTCACCATCTTTAGTTACAATGGCCGCAGCAGTTTCATCACAGCTGGTTTCAATCCCAAGAACGATCATGTATAAGCCAGTCGTTTAAATTAAAAGAACATTAAAGCTAGTCGCATTAACTATCCAGCATTAAGGAATGTTTATGGCTGTAGCTCCAGAAGTTCGAATAGGTACACGTCGCAGTCCGCTTGCTTTGGCACAAACCATTGAGGTAAAGGATCTATTAATTCAATCAAATATTAATTTTTCTAAACCTGGCGCAATAAAGATAAAAAAAATTAAGACCTCCGGGGACGTTCATCTTGACAGACCATTAGCTGAAATTGGTGGAAAGGGATTGTTTACCAAGGAGCTTGATTTAGCTCTTTTGGGTAACCAAATAGATATAGCCGTTCACTCCGTAAAGGATGTCGAAACCAATCTGCCAGATGGGGTGTTATTGGCCGCTTTTCTAAAGCGTGAGGACCCTCGCGACGCATTCATATCTTTGAAAACACAAACTCTCATTAACTTGCCGCTTGGTAGTATTGTAGGCTCGTCATCGCCTCGACGTCAGGCACAACTTCTTCATCGGCGTCCAGATTTAAAAATTGAACTTCTACGAGGAAACATACAAACAAGGCTCAAGAAGTTAGCCAACGGAGACGTTGACGCAACAATTTTGGCAAGTGCTGGACTTAAACGGCTCGGACTAGCTGCTAAGGCAACAGAAATTTTATCAGTAGATGATATGTTACCTGCTGTGGGCCAGGGGGCTATAGGAGTTAGCTGTCGAACTTGTGATGTGCGCGTTCAAGAATGGCTTGCTAAAATAAATCATCGTGAAACGGAAATTTGCATTAAGGCTGAACGGGCATTGCTCGCCACCCTTGGGGGTTCGTGTAGAACGCCGATTGGTGGCTTTGCACAGGTAAGTGGTAATCAATTGCGGCTACGTGGTATGGTCGCGAGCATTGATGGAATTGAATTGTATGAGGCTGAGCTTATTGGCGATATAGAGAAAGCGGAAGCTATAGGCAAATATGTGGGAGAGGAGCTTCGGTTGCAGGCAAGCGAAGCTCTTTTTTGATAAGAAGGTGCGAGTTCTGGTTACCCGTTCGAGAGAAGATGCAGCTCAGCTTATGAGAGAGCTTGATTTACGAAATATCCAAGCAATTTTAGCCCCTCTACTAACAATTAAGTATTTAGCTAAACCTATTCTCGACCTAGAGAGCGTTCAGGCTCTGCTTGTGACAAGTGTAAATGGGGTCCGCGCATTTTCGGCGCAATCTGAAGAACGTGGTCTACCGGTAGTGGCTGTTGGTGATGCTACTGCGCGAGCATCTAGGGATTATGGTTTCGATAATGTTGTCTCAGCGGCAGGTGACGTAAACCAACTGGCACGTACCGTCATTTCAACTTTAAAACCAGAAAATGGCATACTTCTACATCCAGCGGGAACGCAGGTGGCAGGGTCTCTAGGAAGGTCTTTAGAACATGCCGGATATATTTATAGAAGAGTAGTACTCTATGAAGCAAAGATGTTAAAGAAGCTTCCAACGATTGCTATGGATGGGCTTTATAATGGAAGTATTGACGGCGTGCTGATCTATTCACCGCGTACAGGGAAAACATTTAATCGTCTTATCCATGAAAATGATTTAGCCCATACACTTTTTAATGTAACGGCATATTGTTTGAGCGACAACGTCGCGGAAACAGTTTCTAACCTGCCATGGGGCTCTGTTTTAATCGCATCGCGACCTGAACAGCCCGCTATGCTTAAATTGTTTGAATATAAAGTAATAGAAAGTTCCTAACTGGGTTTTGCTGGATAAATCTGGTATATTATGTATTTCGTAATACGGGAAAAAAATGGCTCGAATCGCAAAAAATTCAGTTGGTGATGTTAACGGGAAGAGTAAAACGCGGGCCAAGACCGTTTCTGCCCGACACAAGTCGAATAAAGTCGATATAGGAAAGGCAAAAAAGCCAAAAGAAAAACAGAACCATGGGCTTACTCCTTCATATAGCTTCCTAAGAAACTCTATAGTTCGTTGGATACTTATTCTGCTAGTTCTGGTGGCTACAAGTGTTGCTATCTATCTCAAGTACCCTATTGAGCACAAAATTTTTTTTACTAACCTTTCTTCTCCATCTTTTTTTAAAACTGAGGATGCCCGCGTTGCATCAATTAGCAAGCGTTTAGCCCTACTTGAGACGGAAATGGCCGTTCTCGAGACGAGAGATACAATTATTTCACGGCTTAAACAGCGGGTTGAGGAGCTTAGTGATGAATTCGCAAAAATGTCACAGCGCGTAGGGTTTATTGAGGACTCCCTATCAGGTGTAAATAAAAGTGTGATGGGAATGACTCAAGGTGATATTTCAGGCGAGATAAAGGTAGCTTTTGACAGTGTACGTCAACGATTAAAAGAATTGGAGCAAATTAAAGCCGATCCAGAGATTGGGGATCAGGCCCTTGAATTGTTCAAACAGCGCCTACGGAGAATAGAAAAAAATATTTCTCTGGAGTTAGCAAGTAGAGATATGGAGGCAGGGAAGAAGTCAGCAATATTGCTGGCTTCCAACCAACTCCGCTACATGGTTCAACTTGGCGGTAATTACGAACGGGAATTGGGAATTTTAAAGGAATTGGTTGGGGACACTTCCAGTTTAAAAAAAGCAATGTTACCGCTTGATGTTCACGCGAATACGGGTGTTCCAACAATAGAAATTTTAAGACGAGAATTGAAAAATATTGCAGGCACTATGGTGGCTGAGTCTAGAGAGGAATCAGCAAAAAATTGGTATTCTAAACTGGTCGCTAAACTAGGTATGGTAGTGACGATTCGTCGCACTAATGGTGGGGAAATAGGTTCGGTGGAAGAGTTGGTTGCCTCTGCAGAATCGGAAATGGATGCCCGTAAATTAGGCAAAGCGATAAATCTGGTTAAATCTATAGGAGCGGTATCGAACCGTGCTAGATCCGTTGCTGCTATTTGGCTGGATCGAGCCTCGTCTCGTATCGCAGTTGATAACGCCCTCGTAATTTTAAACAGTCATGCCGTTTCCCTCTTTGGCCGATCAATAAGAGAGTGAATTAAATTGTTTAAAGTGCTTTTGTTTTTGGTTTGTATTTTTTTTGCAGCAGCAGGAATTGTGTGGTTTTTTGAGCGACCTGGCTCGGTTATTTTAGACTGGCAAGGTTACAGGGTTGAAACATCGGTAGCGGTTTTGGTTGGCGTAGTATGTATACTCTCGGTAGTTACTGCACTTTTATATCGTGGTTGGATAATTTTGATTCGTGCACCAGCTCGTTTTAGCGAGGTTTGGCGGGAGCGTCGTCGTATTAAGGGCTATAAAGCTCTGACACGAGGTATGGTAGCCGTTGCTGCAGGGGATGCCATTGAAGCAGGTCGACAAGTTAAACGCGCTGAGGCTCTTATGAGCGAAGTGCCCTTATCGCTTCTGTTATCAGCCCAATCAGCGCAATTGAATGGTAACGATAATGCGGCAGTTGATTTTTTTGAGGAGATGGCTGCAAATCCAGAGATGGAATTTCTCGGTCTGCGTGGATTATTGACTCACGCAATGAATTCTGGTGATGAAATTAGAGCTCTTGAATTAACAAAGCGCGCATATAAACTGCAATCGAAAAGTGAGTGGGTTTCTACAAGTCTCTTTGATCTACAAGTTCGAGCGGAGCAATGGGAGGATGCGCTTACGACCAGCGACGAGCAACTCCGTCTCGGGTATATCTCGAGAGAAGACCATAAAAAACGGAGAGCTGTTCTCAGTGTTCAACTAGGTATCGAATTATATGCTGATGGCGATGAAGAAGAAGCTAGCCGTAAGTTTAAAATTGCATATGATACGGATCCTGAATTTATCCCCGCAGTTGTCCACCATGTTAAGGGTTTAATAGTGCAAGAAAAATTTGGCCGTGCTGTGGATGTTCTTTCCAAGGCCTGGAAAAGTCAGCCGCACCCTGAACTTGTTGCTCCGTTCTGGCGCGCTACTGAAGCCGAGGATCCTCTAAAAAGGGTTAAGGTCATCGATAAGCTAATTTCAGATAATAAATATCACCTCGAAAGCCAGATACTATTAGCACAAACTAATTTAGAGGCCTGTCTTTGGGGTGAGGCGCGTAAATTTCTTGATGCTATGGTTGGCAATAGAGATGATAGAGACGAGGCTAGGGTTTGTCGGCTGTGGGCGGATTTGGAAGAATCTGAGCATGGTAATGTGGAGGCGGTACAAGCGTGGCTTAAGCGTGCTGCGGTAGCATCGGCAGATCCAACTTGGATATGTAATTGCTGCGGGAATTCGATTGATGGATGGACAGCCGTGTGTAAAAATTGCGCCAGCTTTGGGACCTTTCGTTGGGGGCGGGCTCCTCGGGTGTTGGGCGAAGAGAAGAGTGGCCCTGGAGTATCATTTGGGTCGCTTGGTGTACGACAGTTATCGGGGAAAATTTAGCAAAGCTCAGTCGCTGCGAGACTTTCGCGGACGGAGAAGTGCCCCACTCGTATGAAGGTTTTCAATTTCAGAATTGGTATAGCCGACTTCTTTTAGGATTTGCAAACCATGCTCGCCTACCCCGGGAAGATCACGCCAGATTGTAGTGCGGCGGCCGCCAATTTCTATTGGAAGACCTGGGATGCGGCTTCGGTTACCACTGGAAAGGGTAATCTCCGACATATTTCCAGACTGGTTTAAATGAGGATCGTCAAAAAGTTCATGAGGTTTAGATATTGGTGCGAAAGGTAGACCAATTTCATCACAAGTTTGCATCAATTGGTCCTTTGTCATAGTGCGAAATATATCTTGTATAATAGGTATTATTCGTTCTCTTGCCTTGAACCTGAGTGAGTTTGTTTGAAGCGTTTGTTCCATAAGTAGGTCGTGTTGATTGAAGGCTTCGCAAAAAAGGCGCCACTGAGTATCACTGACTATACCAACGAAGACGCTTTCTCCATCGCTTGTTTTAAAAGTATCATAAACGGACCAAGCACGAGGATGGTTTGGCATAGGCCCAGCGGGGATACCAGTAACCGCAAATTGCATCATATGTTGGGCGACTGTATGCACAGCGGTTTCATATAATGCTGCGGTTACTTTCTGCCCTAATCCGGTCGTTTCGCGTTCTCGGAGGGCCGCCTGAATACCGATAACACCAAACATGCCTCCCATTATATCAATCACAGA